>JALVZH010000001.1:0-3934 GCA_027022105.1 Bacteroidales bacterium
CCTCATTAACAGTGCGGTCTCCTACAATCTGACGCATGGCCGCCTCCGAAATATCCCGCAAAGTATTTTTGGGATTCCTCACTTTAAAGAGGTAATTATAAGGGTTATTTATCCGGTACTGCACCACCCACTCCACGTTGGCCAGGTTCAGGTCGCCGGTAAGCATTAACGACTCGTCGAGGTACCTGCCACTGCTGTAGTTTGTCCTGACACCTGCTTTTCGGGTTCTAAAACCGAACTCTTCCTTTTGCTGCCTTTCCACCGCAACTTTGGTAACCTTTTCCACAAAAGGTATTTTCATGTTAAGACCCGGCTCCACAGTGCGTACATATTTTCCGAACCGGGTGATGACTCCCACCTCCTCAGGATCGATCTGAAAGAACGAACTGAACAGAAAGATAACCGCCACAACAACCAAAATAATTGATCTGGTGTGACTTAATATTTTTTTTACTATCGGTGGAACATCAGGAATATTATTCCCGTAATTTCCGCTTGAATTTACCATAACCTGAATTTATTAATTTTTAGCAATAAGCCGTCTATCCCCATTGGCATTAAAAACGGTAAAAATACACCTTTTTAAAGTATCTTTGCACATTAAAAGAAAAGATAAAAGATGAACGAGGGCAAAATAACGCATACCGGAAAAATAAAAGAGATTGAAGGCGGAAAGGCTGTTGTTTCCATTATCTCAAAGGCAAGTTGTATCTCCTGTTCGTTAAACAGCGTATGCTCGGCCAGCGATGTAAAGGAAAAAGAGATTGAGGTGGATGTCATTCCCGGACTTCAGCTCACTCCCGGTAAAGAGGTAACTGTTGAATTGTCGCAGTCGGCAGGTACATGGGCTGTTCTTTTGGGTTATTTTTTTCCTTTTCTGGTATTGCTGGGCGGACTGATTCTTTTCTTGCAGCTTGGTTGGGACCAAGGTCTTGCCGGACTGGCTGCCATAGGTTTGCTCATACCTTATTTTGTAACGTTGTTTTTGCTGAAAGGACAGTTGAGAAAGCAGTTTAAGACGAAGATTTTATAGGATTTTTGATCAGCCAGAGACAGACAAGTGTGATATTTTTGATGTTTTATTCGATAGTGTTTTTATTGGTATTCGTTTTTGTTTAATAGTTTAGTATTCAGGTTTTTAATAACTTTCTTTTAACTGTTTTTTTACAAATCTATCGTTTCTGATTTTCCGTTTTTAGAGACAAAAACTTTACTTCCATCCGGTTTCAATGAGTCATATTCATTAGGTAAAATAACATTTCCTTTGATGTCGATAAGACCGAACATACCTCCTTGATCTGTTAAATAATATCCTTCTTGAATTTCGGTTTTTGATACATATCTTTCATGTGTACATGCTACACTGAAAATCAGGATAATGAAATAAGTTAGTGAATTTTTCATTGCTTTTTCGTTTAATTCTTTTGTTGTTAACTATTCTGATTGTTTTTAAAAAAAAATTGTTATTCATTTTATGTAACAGCGTTACAAATTTAATGAAAAAATGGAAAACTGTTTTGTGAGCCGGAGCCACACTTTTATCTTTTTTCTTGCTTCCCGAGGGGAATTATCATTTAGTGGTGAAATGATCAGCCTGAGGCGGACGCGCTTAAATGTGTATTATGTATTATGTTTTATGTAAGATTTCCGATGTCAGATGTAAGAATTAAGAACGGAAGTTGCGGCAGGGATGGAAGCGGTAGCCCTGCCGGTGAGGACTATAAGCGGACAGCAGATTGCGATGCTTGGCAGCATGCAACTGCAAGCCTGCTTGGCCGTCCAAATAAACAATATTAGTTTTATTGCGAACCATCCAAATTTGTATTTTCGCCGGAAAATAACCCGGGAGATTAAAAGATGGCTACAATATTAGTTGTTGATGACGAAAGCAGTATCCGCAGAACATTAAAAGAGATATTGGAATTTGAAAAATACGAGGTGCATCTTGCCGCCAACGGAAAAGATGCCTTGGATATGGCGCGGGAGGTGCCTTTTGATGTTATTTTGCTGGATATAAAAATGCCGGAAATGGACGGTATGGAGGTACTCGATGCCCTTCAAAAATTTTCGGAGAGTCCGGTTATTATGATTTCGGGCCTCGGAACCATAGAAACGGCTGTGGAAGCCATTAAAAAAGGTGCTTACGATTTTATAGTAAAACCACCCGACCTGAACCGGCTTTTGGTTACCGTAAGAAATGCCATAGATAAAAAGAATTTGGTGACGGAAACCAAAAAATTGAAAAAAGAGGTCTCGAAAAAATATGAGATTGTAGGCGAGTCGGAAGAGATTGTGGAATTGAAAAATATGATTGCACGGGTAGCGCCCACCAATGCACGGGTATTGATATCGGGCGAAAACGGTACGGGGAAAGAGCTGGTTGCCCGGCAGATACACGAGCAGAGCCCGCGGGCAAAACGCCCGTTTATTGAGGTAAACTGTGCGGCAATACCTTCGGAACTTATTGAAAGTCAGTTATTCGGACATGAAAAAGGCTCTTTTACTTCGGCCATAAAACAGCGCAAAGGCGATTTTGAACTGGCCAACGGCGGCACCCTTTTTCTAGATGAAATTGGCGACATGAGTCTTTCGGCTCAGGCCAAAGTGCTGCGTGCTTTACAGGAAAACAAAATAGTAAGGGTAGGAGGGGAGAAAGAGATTCCGGTGGATGTACGGGTGCTGGCGGCCACCAATAAAAATTTGCGCGAAGAGATTAAGAAAGGAAACTTCCGCGAGGATTTGTACCACCGCCTGAGTGTGATTGTGCTGCATGTTCCGCCACTGCGTCAACGGAAAGATGATATCCCGCTGCTTACCCGCCATTTTATAAATGTATTGTCGAAAGAACAGGGTAAACCCCCGAGGGAAATTACCGGGGATGCTTTGGAACTGTTGAAAACTTTTAATTGGACGGGAAATGTTCGTGAGTTGCACAATGTAGTTGAGCGCTTGCTTATTTTGTGCGAGGGAACCATTGACAAACAGGCGGTTGAGCGTTTTGTAAAACCTCTGATGTTGTAGGTACGATTTTTGATTAATAGATAGCGGTGCAAAAGTGATTTTCTTTATCTTTACACCCCTTTTTAAGACAGAAGTTCTTTGACATAAGGGGCTGACCGGTTTTGACAGCAAGACGAGTGGATAAGTAAGCATGCCGGGCCATGTGACAAAGCCCGTAAATCCGTGTCACAACATTTTTAAATGGCGAAACTAATTTTGCTCTCGCAGCCTAATCGAAGTACAGTAGATTGGCTTTATCCTCTGTCAAGGTTACAGGGGACGAGACGGTTCGCAGGTGGATCCGCCCGATTCCGGCCTGATTTCCGAACCGCATCGTAATTTCGGGCTGGTTCCGCCGGTGTCCCGGAGGCGGAACGAGACTTTAGGGACTAAGGTGGTGTTTTGGGTGTTTGCCCCCGTGCACTACCCGACAACCAATGGCAAACTAAGCATGTAGAAAGCTTATCTGTTCCTTGTTTGGACGAGGGTTCGAATCCCTCCAGCTCCACAGTTGGATGTAATATGTTTTATGTGATATTTTTGATGTGGGATTTTGGATGTATCATTTTTGATGTATTATTTTTGATGTGATATGTTTGATGTGGGATTTACGATGAAGCTGTTTGAGTTAACATGATGAGAATGAATATAAAATATTGGAAACCAGAAAATGAATTCCATAGTTCCCCTCCTTGGAGGGGTGTAGGGGTGGGTTTATAAAAAAATATTCACTTTTCTGGTTTTCAATATTTTATATTACAACTATTTTATCAGACTTTAAACCAGTTCGGTGTGGTATTTTTGATGTGATGTTTTATTTTTACTATATTTGCAATAAACCGACATTAATTACAACAAATGAATGCGCAAGAACTGATTGAGCGAAATAAAAAATTTGCTGTTGATTGTGTTAATTTGGCGAATGACTTACCGG
>JALVZH010000001.1:3944-5435 GCA_027022105.1 Bacteroidales bacterium
AGGACAGTTAATCAGGTGCTCCACATCTGTTGCTGCAAATTACAGGGCAACCCGTTTGGCACAAACAAAAGCTTCGTTTATTGCTAAATTAAGCATTGTTATTGAAGAAGCCGACGAAGCGGAATTTTGGATTGATTTGGGTATGGAATTTAACCTGTTTGAACCGAATCAGGCAAATAAATTAATGAAAGAAGCAAAAGAATTAACATCAATATATATCGCTACCCGGAATTCATTGCGAAAAAAGTAATATACCGTATTTATCATATCAAACATATCACATCAAACATTATCACATCAAACATCAAAAATAATACATAAAACATCCAAAATTCCTTCTCCGGTCCCGTAGTTCAATGGATAGAATGTCAGATTCCGGTTCTGATGATCTGGGTTCGAATCCCGGCGGGATCACCATAAAAAAGCCTGTTGCAGTAAATTGCGACGGGCTTTTTTAATTTGAGTTTTATCGTATCTTTACCCTCAAAAAAAAGGATTATGGAAGTAATTAATACCAAAATACCCGACCTTTACATAATCAAACCCAGAGTGTTTGAAGACGAGCGGGGATATTTCTTTGAATCGTACAACAAAGAGACCTTTTTAAGAATGGGAATTGATCAGAATTTCGTGCAGGATAATGAATCGAAGTCGGCAAAAGGGGTGCTGCGCGGCCTGCATTTTCAAAAACCGCCTTTTACACAGGGCAAACTGGTACGGGTAATGCGCGGAAGCGTTCTGGATGTGGCAGTTGACCTGCGAAAAGCCTCTCCTACATACGGAAAATGGGCTTCGGTTGAACTTACCCAGGATAACAAATGGATGTACTGGGTGCCGCCGGGGTTTGCTCACGGTTTTGTTACACTTGAAGATGATACGGTCTTCTTTTACAAATGCACCAATGTTTACAACAATGCCTCCGAAGGCAGTATCCGCTGGGACGACCCCGACCTGAACATTGACTGGGGAATTAAAAACCCGATCCTCTCGGAAAAAGATAAAGTTGCTCCCTTATTTAAAGATTTTAACAGCCCGTTTTGATGTGATATGTTTGATGTATTATTTTTGAAGTGTTAATCAATTAATCTGCAAAAGAATGGACATGCAATTAAACGGCAAACTCCAATCACCCTTTCATCACTTCACCCTTTCACCCCTTCACCACTTCTCCCAACTTCTTACTACTTTCTAACTACTATTTACTAACTACTATTTTACACTCTTCCATTTTCCAACATCGTTTTGCAAATAAACTCCGAGGCATGACCGTCGCCGAATATTTCCGGATAGTGAAGGTTTCCGGCTTGTTTCGAGAAATGACGAAAGGCTTCCGTTATCTTGTTTTCATCAGCATTGGCCACTACACCGCAACCCGCTTCAATAATCTCTTTCCACTCGGTTTCCGAACGCATAACAACAACAGGTTTTTTAAAGAAAAAGGCCTCCTTTTGCACCCCTCCCGAATCGGTAAAAACCATTTGGCAGTTGCTC
>JALVZH010000002.1 GCA_027022105.1 Bacteroidales bacterium
GATTATCATTTTTGAAAACGTTCCAGTAGTTCTTGCTTGACCTGTTCGTGTGTCAGAAGTTTTCCTTCCTTTATCTGTCTTTCACCGACTTGAATTTCTTGCAATAGTTCAATTTTTTCGATTAGAGTTTGATATGACGCTACATCTAACAGCACGGCCGTACTTTTTCCATGTTGAGTTAGTATTAACGGGCGTTTTGTTTCTTCGATTTGGTTTAAAAACTTTGCCGTATTAGCCCTGAATTCGGAAAGAGGTATTATATCGCTTTCCAGCTCAACTTGTCCCATATTAGTCCTTCTTTTGTTTTGTACATATTAATATGCATTTTCAAATTCGATTATGTATTTTAAAAAATAATATTCAAACAATGAGTGCTTTGATTTTTTTCATTTTAAGGATTTACTCGCATTCAATAGACAGGACTTTTGACAGCCCTATTCTTATTTCATCCATTATACTTTCCGAAACGCTTCCTATCTTTTTCACAAATCTTTGCTCAGAGATAGATCGGATTTGAAAACAATCGGCTGCAGAAGTCTTATTTAATCTATTATTTGAATCGGGCTCTACTTTAATCATCCATGGTGCAATTTCATATTTTTCTTTCCAATCTGTAAGAGGCACAATTATTTTTAATGGGAGTTTTCCAAGTACATTGTCGTTGACAATTATGGCAGGTCGTGTTTTCCTAATTTCTGCACCAATGGTTGGATCAAGGTTAATCAACCATATTTCACTTTGTTTCATAGAAATCTTCAAAATCCAAGGTTGTAAACGCCGTTAAGTTTTTGTCACTTTTATAATCGTCAAACAGAAGATCAACAGCCCTTTTCATTTGCTTTTTTTCTTCCTGTTCTCTGATCGAATGTATAGCCTGCTCAATGACGTAAATTCTTTTTGAAAGCGGCAATCTTTTTATTTCTTTTATTAATTCATTTGTTTTCATAAGTCTTCCCCGTTTTTTTTAATATACATAAAACCGGAAGATTTTTAAAGTACTTTTAAACAGAGCTTCTGTTCCGACTTTTATCCGCTATTTATTGAGTGGTGCCGAGTTATTTTTACACGTAGAGTTATTTATTTCTTCAATATCAGAATAGCATTTGCCACCGACCGTTCGCCTTCTTTATCGCTTGGATGGTTAACGACGCCTTTTTCTCTTGTCCACATCGTTGTTGAGCCTCCGCCGTCCAAATTAATGGCATCGATGCAGCCCAGGCTTTTTAAAAATTTCTGTACTTCGGGCAGGGTCATTCCTGCCGCATTTTTGGTTCGTCCGTCTATCGCAATAAACAGAACAGCGTTATTTGTTTTGCACAAACAGGTTCTGGGATGCCGTTTATGTGAAAAACTCATGTTCGGAAGTTTTTGGGCAATGGAATGCCGTAGCAAAAGCGGGCCGGAAACAATAGCGAATTTTTCTTCTTTGGATGTTTCGTAATATTGCTCAGGTTTGGCAGGCAGAATTTTCAGACGGTTTTGTTTGGTCAGAATCAATACGCCGTTAATCAGGCTATCGGGTTTTGCCCATTTGTGATTGGTGGTTTG
>JALVZH010000003.1 GCA_027022105.1 Bacteroidales bacterium
TAAAAGCCGCTTCGAGGTCGGGTTTAGACAAAACAACTACCCCATTCATAAAACCGTCACCAATCATCCCCAAAATATTGCGCTGCCCTGCATCATCACCGGTTTTAAACTTCTCGTCAAAAGAATTGGGATAAAGAACAACCTCCCTGACATTGGGATAATCGCAGGCAGGAAAAGAAAATAACGGAATAACTGCGGAAGCAGCCACCAAAAGTCTGTCGGTATCGGTAACTTCAGTACCTACCCCTATGATTTTTTTGTGGGCTAAAAAATGTTTGACACGCCTTTCAAACTCCTCCTTTTTGTCCTCCGGAAGATTCTTATAATAGAGAACCCTTTCCGATAATATCTTCCTCCATTCATCGGGAAAGGGTTTCTCCAATATTTCTTTGTTCACTTTGTTGGCATGAAAAACAAAACGATATATAATGTATGCTGCCAAAAACACAATCAGTACCGCAAAAATCAATACAATTTGATTCATATGGTTAATTCAATTGCAATTTTCCTACTTTATCACCAGCATGGGAACCTTATCATTTTTGGAAATCATTTTCTCGGCAAAGCTGCCCAACAATATAGTATCAAGAAAGGTGTGGCTTTTTGTACCGAATATTACCAAATCGGCTTTCCCTTCGTCTATATAATCCATCAGGCCATGATAGGGTTTGCGTGTTTCGGTAACATATTCCACTTTTAATTCCGGCCCTTTATAATTTTTGGTGTTTTCTTTGACGAAATTCTCAAATGCGGATTTCATTGCTTTTTCATAATCATCATACATCAGATTGTAGTCGTACATTTCTAAAGGATAGGTATCATCGTACATACCTGTCAGTTCCGAAAAGGCAGGCATATAACCTATATGAAGGCATGTGATATTTGGTGATCCCGATATTTGAGAACAGAAGTCCAGAGCTTTGTGTAGCAACTTTTTGGAAAGTTCCGATTGATCCAGTGCAATCACAATTTTTTTTAATCTATGTTTCGATTTTTCAGGAATGATAAGCGTTTGGGACGGGACATGTCTCACAACAAGTTTGTTTGTGGTTCCATGCGATCCGTTTTCTTTTCCCATCACAACCAAATCGGTATTTGTTTGATCAAAAAGATGATAAACGCCCTGTACAAAAATATCCGCTACGACATGATTCTTAACATTTTTGATGTTTTTATATTTGGGTGTAACCTTTTTATCCATGTTTACCTTTATGGAATGAATCATCAATTCACCCTCCTCTTTTCCTTTATTTCTTTTTAAGGCATTGAATGAACCGCGCGCGGTAAAAACAAAAAAGTTATTTACCGTATTGAGAGGTATTCTGGTTGACAGATAGTCAACATACTTAATAACCGGGGTGTCTAACTTTGTAAAGTTAACACCTACTAATGCATTGTCTGTTTTCATTGTTTTATCTGTTTAATTGATTAAATATTCATTTTTCCTTTTCGTTTATAAAATTTTATTACCATCATTTTAACGGTATCATTAAACACGAACCAGGATAGAGCATATCCCCAGGTTAAAGCAGCCCATTTCCAGCCCGTGGGGGTTATCAGTCCGAAACCATAGATTGCAATTAAACTTCCGATTACAGCCGACCAAAAAGAAGCGTTAAACAGTATCTTATTAGGATAGGGCTTTTTCCAGAACCAATCTGTGGTACGTGTATTATAAACCGTTCCGTGACCCGCTACAATCAATTTCATAAAAATAACGGACTGTATCAAATCGTTGGATAGTTTAAAATAATCGCGCAACAGGAAATAAGCCAGAAACGAAGAGACAACCCCTGCAAAACCAAGCCAGCTTGATAATACCAGAACTTCGGACATATCCCACGAAACCGGCTTTTTCTTAATCCTTGTATTGTCATAAGCAATGGTCAGAATCGGGATATCGTTCAGCAAAGCAAGAATGATAATCATCAGTGCCGTAACAGGATAAAATTGAAAGACCACAATGGAAGCGGTCATAAACAGGATAACCCGTATGGTTTCGGTAATACGATAGATGGTATATCCTTTCATCCTTTCGAAAGTGATACGTGCCTGTTTCACTGCTTCGTTAATTACTTTCAATCCGGCTTCCATCAAAACAATATCGGCAGAGGCACGGGCAGCGTCGGTGGCACCACTAACGGCTATACCACAATCGGCCTTTTTAAGTGCCGGAGCATCGTTTACCCCGTCACCTGTCATACCGACAATGTGTTTTCCTTTTTGCAACTTATCCACAATAAAGTACTTATCCTCGGGAAAGACCTGGGCGAAACCGTTGGCATTTTCTATAATCTCGATGATTTCGGTTTCGTGCTTTTTAATATGACCTCTAGGTAACGGCATATTTTCCAATTCTTTCCTTACCTCGTTTACCACCTCTTCGGCATATTCTTCTGCTTTTGCTTTATCGTTATATACCTTGTTAAAAATAGTCTCCGAAATCACTTTTGCCAGCAGGTCATACTCTTTTGTATCGTGACCCCGCAATTGGTTAA
Source organism: Bacteroidales bacterium (assembly GCA_027022105.1). GTDB lineage: Bacteria > Bacteroidota > Bacteroidia > Bacteroidales > F082 > Sulfidibacterium. The sequence goes on from JALVZH010000003.1 coordinate 2,499, forward strand.
TATTCTCTATTTCGGTTCCGATATCCAAAACGCCTGCAATATATTGAGCTACAGCAAGATTATCGCCTGTTACCATCTTAACATCAACACCATGTTCTTTCAAGTCGGCAATAGTCTCTTTGGAATCGTCGCGCGGCGGATCGTAAAGCGGGATAAGTCCCACAAAATGAAATTCTTTTTCACCTTGTTTCTTTATTGCAACCCCAAGTGTTCTGAACCCTTTCCGGGCATACCGGTGAACGGTATTGTTCAGTTTTTCTTCATTAAAATCTTTTTTACACAGCGCAGCAATAACCTGGGGCGCTCCTTTTGTAACTGCCAATTCTTCAAACTCTGCTTCTGTTCGCTTACTTACAGGGTCGAAAGGTACAAACTTCTTCAAATGATAATTTTTCAGTTTTGAAGTAAAGTTATGTTCTTTTATGTAGGTGAATATGGGCTTTTCAATAGGATCGTTGTTCTCCTCTTTGGATGCCAGTGCCCCGTAAAACAAAACATCATCGGCGGTATAAGGTTCCACAAAATAGGGTTCCGAAATGGTCATTTCATTTTTGGTAAGGGTACCTGTTTTATCGGAACAGAGTATATCCATGCCTGCCAACTCCTCAATGGCCTGAAGCCGGCTGACTATGGCTTTCTTTTTTGATAAATTTACTGCCCCCACAGCCATTGTCACCGTAAGAACCGCAGGTAGTGCCACCGGAATGGCCGCAACGGTCAACACCAGCGAAAATTCGAGAAGGTCAAAGATGTTCTCGTGCCGGAAAAGCCCGACAAAAACAATAATGGCAATAAGCACCAGCGTAATCAGGATAAGGAAATTACCAACGGTGATTACCATCTTCTGGAAATGACTTTTTTGTTCTTTTTCCGCTTTTGCAACCAGTTTTACCGTTTTGCCGAAATAGGTATCCAAACCGGTTTTGGTAACACGGGCAATCATCTCCCCTTTTTTAATAATGGCGTTGCCATATATTTCATCCCCTGTTTTTTTACTAACGGGCAACGACTCACCGGTGAGTGCCGACATATCGGCCAACAGGTATTCGCCCAACAGCAATTCGGCATCGGCCGGAACAATATCTCCTATCTTTAATTTGATAATATCGCCCGGGACAATCTCTTTGGCGTCAACCTCTATCCATTTACCGTCACGCAATACAAGCGATTTTCTGGCAAGCGATTTTTTCAATGCTTTAATGGCGTTAAGCGCTTTCGATTCCTGATAAAAATCCAAAACGGCATTCACCAGCAACATGATGATAATGATAACAAAGTCTTCCCATTTTTTTACCAGTGCCGACAACAATGCAGCCACCTCAATCATCCAGGGAATAGGCCCCCAAAATCTTCTGAAAATACGATGAAACAGAGTCTCTTCTTTTTCAGGAATCTCATTCAAGCCGTATTTCTCCAGCCTTTTTTTGGCTTCAACCGAAGTCAACCCTGTCATATTTTCAGAAACTTGCATATTTTTTTCTTGTAAACCGTTGACCACCTCTTTATTTGCCATAACCGTAGAATTTTATTATGTAAGCAATTACTCACTTGCAAAAGTAGATACTTTTTTAACACTTCTGACCAAAGACAATCATTTTCACACTATTTAACATTATCTGCAATTATTTCAGTTAGATAATATTGGTATCAAAATTGAGAAACCGGTAAAAAAGATTAGATTTGTGCATTAATAATAAAGAATACTATGACGAAAGATAAAAAACTTACACTAATTGAGGTTATTTCGATGGCAGTGGGCACCATGATCGGGGCCAGTATTTTTTCCATTTTCGGTCTGGGAGCCAAAGTAGCCGGACAGGATTTACCCGAAGCATTTATTTTATCGGGATTGTATGCAATGGCTGTAGCATATTCTTACGCCATTTTGGGTTCCAAAATAGTTTCCAATGCCGGCCCCATTGCCTTTATATTAAAAGGTATGGGCGACAATATTGTTACCGGCGCATTAAGCATTTTGATGTGGCTTACTTACATTGTTTCTATTTCTTTGTTCACTAAAGGTTTTGCCGGCTATTTTTTACCACTTTTTCATCTGCCGACTACAGCGCTTTCCTTAGGAATAGTTGAGGTTGTATTGATTTCATTTTTCACCGCATTAAACTTTTTCGGCAGCAAAGCGGTGGGAAAAGCAGAGTTTTATATTGTCCTTACAAAATTGTTAATATTACTTGTATTTATTTTGGGGGGTATTTTTACCATTAACAAGAGTTTCATTCAGCCGGTTTTTGATTACAAGCACTCATTGGGACTTTTAAACGCATCGGTTATTTTCTTTTTGTCGTATATGGGTTTCGGACTGATAACCAATGCATCCGAAAATATTAAAAACCCGGGTAAAAATATTCCGAGGGCTATTTTCATCAGCATTGGTGTGGTAATGGTTATCTATGTCTTCATTTCATTGGTAACCATAGGCAACCTGCCTTTACCGAAAATAATAAAAGCAGAGGAAAATGCCCTAGCGGTAGCAGCATATCCGTTTCTCGGCAACTTCGGGTTCCTGCTTATTTCCATCGGAGCGCTGTTTTCCATTTCATCGGCATTGAATGCCACAATTTTCGGTGGTGCTAATATCGCTTACTCACTGGCCAAAGATGGTGAGTTGCCTAAAATTTTTGAACGAAAAGTATGGTTTAAATCAACGGAAGGGCTTTATTTTACCTCAGGACTGGGTTTGCTTTTTGCCTTGCTTTTCGATTTAAGTGAGATAGCCACCATTACCAGCAGCGTTTTCACGGTCATTTATATTTTTGTACTGTTGTCCCATTTCAAAATAAGCAGGGAATACGGCGGAAACCGAATGATGATCGGATTTAATTTAATAATTCTTACTGCCGTTTTTGTTGCTCTGATGGTTTACCAGTGGCAAACACAAAAAAGTGCATTTTACGGCAGTATTATTATTTTCGGTGCGGCAATAATTGCAGAGTACATTTACAGAAAAGCATCGAAACGCGATTTCTTAAATGAAAAGAATAAAAAATATCTATTTTAAAACCAAAACTATTTAATCATGGAAAATTTAATCGTATCACAAATCAAACACTGGTGGATTTCGCTGTTGCTCGGAATCCTTTTTGTAGTAATGGGAATCTGGGTAGTTTTAACCCCCATTGCAAGTTATGTAACCTTGAGTATTTTTTTTAGTGCGGTAATTTTTACTTCGGGAATATTCGGTATCATTTTCTCCATTGCAAACAAAGAAAGAATCCGCGGTTGGGTTTGGCACCTGATAGGTTCTGTATTGGATTTGGTAATAGGAGTCATATTATTACTCTATCCTGCCCTGAGCATGATTGTTTTGCCGTTTGTAGTGGGATTCTGGTTTATGTTTACCGGATTCAGTGTTATCGGTATTTCCGGCGAATTTAAGGCAATGGGCTGGAAATCATCAGGATGGGGTATTGCTTTCGGAATACTGACCATTCTTTTTGCATTATTGTTAATTATCAACCCTTTGATAGGAGCAGCCACAATCGTTTACATGACAGCGATGGGATTTTTTACGCTGGGATTTTTTAAAATATATATGGCATTCCAGCTCAAAAAACTTAATAGTCTGATAGAATAGTATTTTATGGATAAAGACAAAATCGGCTTATGGAGTGCCGTTTCCATTGGTATAGGCGGCATGGTAGGCGGCGGTATTTTTGCCGTACTGGGCCTGTCGGTCGAACTTGCCAAAGGAGGCACTCCCGTGGCCTTTTTGGTAGCGGGAATCATTGCTTTTATTACTTCCTATTCGTATGCCAAACTCTCCCTGGTGTTTCCCAATAGTGGCGGAACGGTTGAATACATTAACCAGGGATTTGGTAAAAATGTTTTTAGCGGCGGGCTCAACAACCTATTGTGGATCAGCTATGTAATTATGCTTTCACTGTACGCTTCGGCATTTGGCGCATATGGTGCCAGTATGATTAAAATAACAGGCAATTTTGTGTGGGACAAACACATTTTACTATCATCCATTATTATCTTCAGCACACTGCTCAATTACATCAGTTTTAAGGCGGTAACTATTACGGAGTCTTTTGCCGTTTACATCAAAATTTTTATTCTGGTAATTTTTGTTCTCATCGGTTTCTTTGGGCTGAGTAACAATCCTAATTTGCATCAATTGGCTCTTGAGAACTGGGTAGGGCCGTTAAAACTGCTAAGCGGAGGTATGGTAATATTTGTTGCTTACGAAGGGTTTGAGCTTATTGCCAACGCCGTTCCGAATATTAAAAATCCTGAAAAGAATGTGTCCCGGTCTTTTTATTATTCCGTGCTTGCAGTTATTATGCTTTATCTGTCCATTGCAGTCATTACCGTAGGTTCGGTATCGTTTAAAGATATTGCCAAAGCTCAGGAATATGTATTGGCGGTTGCTGCTGAACCCATGTTGGGTAAAACAGGCTTTATAATCATTGGTATTACTGCTTTGATATCTACCTTTTCGGCAATAAATGTAAGCCTGTACGGCGGAAGTCGTGTAAATTACGAATTGGCGGAAGATGATGAACTTTCGCATGAGTTCACCACCAAATTCTGGAATCAGCCCATTGGTCTGCTGGTTATTGCACTGCTTACTCTTACCATTGCCAACACAATTAACCTGGAGAGTATCTCCACCTCGGGAAGCGCCGGTTTCCTGTTGATATTCGGGATGGTAAATCTTGCAAACTACCGTCTTGCCCATAAGGTAAACGCTTCAAAAACCTTGGCTATGGCCGGGTTTATTCTTTGTATGATGGCGCTAACGGCCCTTACCATACAACAGTTTGAAACCAATCCCGAAGGAGCCATTACAGGTCTTTCCATAATTTTTTCGGCATTTATATTGGAGTGGATTTATAAAAAGTACGATAAAAAAACAAAACCTGTATAGATACTTATTTCTTATTGGGTCTCACCTTCTTAAACAACTCTTTTAAACATTCTTTCCGGAAGCAAAACCGGGGAACCTGTTTCATGTACTCTCTGTATTCATCACCGAATTTCCTGACCGCTTCCGGTTCTTCAATAAGTTTTATCAACAGAAGCATTAAAAGCATTTCTGCAGGGCTGATTATTAAGATAAATGAAGGCGAGCCTGTCAAAAAGGCAAAGGAAAGCGGAAACAGCAGCAAACCCAGATGCATGGGATGGCGCATGTAACGATACACTCCCTCCTTTACCAGAACATTGGTTTCCATTCTTTTTAATTCTCCTTTTCTCCCGTATCTGGCCAGCGTCCTGCCGGTATTTTTGCTAATCCTCATTACCACTGACAAAAGAAAAACACCAACTGCAAAACTGACAAGATGAAAAAGAAAATTTTGATGAATCCCTTTAAACCAAATGTTGTCGAGGTAATAACCGCCTATAATGCCGCCCAAAAGCATTACAATCCACATAAAGATTCGAAACACCATAATCCACCTCCTTTTTTAAATGTTATTCCGTAACCGTCATCAAATGTACGGAATTCGCAAGAATTTATGGTCTCTTTTTGAAACCAATACTCTCAAACCGAAAGTTAAAAAGATTCTTTTGGATATTTAAATATATTTTATCTTTGTCCTAATCAAATTTCATTTAAAATCAGGCTTTATGGAACCAAAATCAAAATTCACAAAACTTACACTTTTGCTGTTAACAATCGGGGTTTGGATTATAGTATTTCAAAATGCCGGTATCTTTCCCAGGATAAGCCCTGAACGTATAACTGTGGACAGTGCATTGCGCATACAGGGTGAGGTGGAAGTAAACAATACGGTATTTGTCAAAGGTTCGGTTGACGCCAATATAGAAAGCATCAACGGTTACAGTAAATTTTATAAAGATCCGCGTACCGGAGATTATTACGTGTTACCTGTTACCGATCCTTATCAATAAAATGCCAATGGAATGAAAAATCCAACAACTACCGGAAGGATTTTTTTGTTCCTGATTACCACACTGTTTTTTGCCGGAACAAGCGGTATTACAGCCACATTCTGGGAAGACTCCTTAATTTCCGAAGATGCTCAAACCGATTATAACACAGCTGTTAATATTGCAAATCAAGATATTGACAGGGCACTTTTGTATTCGAAAGAGGCGCTGAAAAAGGTAAACCCCAAACAGGAACCTTTGCTCAATGCAAAAATCAACCAACTGATGGGAGATTTGTATTCAAAAAAAAATAATCTGCAACCTGCCATCAACTATTACCTGATTAGCGCCAAAGTATTTGAAAAACTGAATAAAAAAGAGTCTTTGTGCAAAGTGTATCAACAGTTGGGCGAAGTATATTACCGCAATAACTATAACCTTAACAAAGCGCTGGAATATTACAACAAAGCGCTGGAACTGGCAGTGGAACTTAACGATGAGTCACTGGCAGCAGAAATATACAACAGACTCGGAGGTGTTTTTTTCAGCCGGAAAAATTACGATCAGGCAGCCGCTTACTTTGAGGATGCCCTTAAATTGTGGAAAAAACAGAACAACAAAAGCGGTATTGCAAAAGCCTACAACAACATCGGAGAGATTGCAAGAATAAAAGGTGAATTCAAAAGCGCTCTCATTTATTACAACAAAAGTCTGGAAATCAATAAAGAATTGAACAACATCGATTTAATGGCGGTAAATTTTGAGAACACTGGGCTCGTTACTGCACAGAAAAAAGAGTATATCCAGGCATTGAAATATTTTCAAAAAGCACAGGAACTATATAACCGGACCAACGATCAAGAGAAAAAACTGGAAGTTTTGCTGGAGGAAGCAAACATCTATTTTGCATTGAAAAAATATCCGAAGGCAGAAAAAATTTACCGCAGCGTTTACGAAACCGCGCTCCGGCAAAAGCGAATGACACTTACCCGTGATGCAGCCAAAGGGTTAAGTAATATCCTGGAAAAAACCAACAACTCAAAGGAAGCACTGCAATATTATAAGATTTACTCAGACCTGAACGATTCCATAAACTCAGAAAAACAAAAAGCTACCTTGACGGAGATGCAGTCACGTTTTATCAATAGCATTAATGAAAAGGAAATCGCCATTAAAGACAAGGAGATAGCGTTACTCAAAAGTGACAAACGGATTCACCGCCTGGAACTTTATCTTACCATTGCCGGTTTTATTGTTTTTACCATTATTGCCTTTCTTCTGGTTTCCAGATACCGTTCGTTGCTCAAAAAGGAGCGATTAATCAGCATTAAAAACAGCGAGTTACATCGTGCGCAAAAAGAGCTGATGGAACTCGAAATAAAAAACAAGGATGCTGATTTGGCCAACTTTGCTTTGCATATCGTTGAAAAAAACAATTTCCTGAAGATGATTAGCAAGGAATTGAAAGCCATTAACAAAGCTCCCGAAGATGAAAAGATTAAAAAAATAAACAACCTTATTTTTACCGTTCAGCAGAACCTTCAAATACAAAAAGAACTGGAAGAATTCCGCAGCAAAGTTGACTCAACCTATGAGGGATTCTTCAAACGACTGAAAGAGAAATTGCCCGGGATAACAAAAAATGAAGAGCGATTATGCGCCTTGCTCAGACTTAATCTCAGTTCCAAAGAAATTGCTGCATTAAACAACACCTCGGTAAAAGCCGTTGAAATGAGCAGGTACCGCCTGCGTAAAAAATGCGGACTCGGCAACAACGAAAATCTTTGCGATTTCCTTGAGAAAATATAAAACACCGTTTTGTAGAAGCAAGATATTTTATATTATACTGTATTTCTGTATTATAATATTTTACTTGTAGAATTATTTACTTGCTATTTGAGGGTCGGTAATAACAATTGTAGAAGTATTGTAGTAACCTGAAAAGCAACCGGGTTAAAGATTCCTTTTACTTTAGCACACCGTAAAGTTCGTTAAGCAGAATTAAAAACGATAGCATTATGGTTGAAAAGGAATACAACGAAAAAGAGATCATCGGACGATGTATAATGGGGGATAGAAAAGCACAGACACTGCTTTACAAAAAACACTCCCCCAAAATGTTCGGAATTTGCATGCGCTATGCAAAAAACAATACCGATGCCGAAGACATTCTTCAGGAAGGTTTCATCAAAGTATTTCGATACCTTAATGATTATCGCGGCGACGGTTCTTTTGAAGGCTGGATGCGCAGGATAATGATCACCACTTCACTCAATTTCTATAAAAAGAAAAACCTTCTAAAAAACGATATTGATCTCGACCGTTTAAAAATTAATCTCAGCAGCAGTCCCGAAGCCATCTCCAATATGACCATGGATGAACTTTTGACGCTGATACAAAAACTTCCCACCGGTTACAGAACCGTATTTAACCTGAACACCATAGAAGGATATACCCATCAGGAGATTAGCGAGTTGCTGAATATCTCCATTAATACTTCCAAGTCACAATTGTCGCGGGCAAAATCATCTTTAAAATCAAAGTTGGCAAAATTACTGGCCGTGGAATCGGAACTTTTAGAACTGGCTACTTCGGCATAATGAACTTGTTTAAAGTCTAACAAAACAGTTGTAATATAAAATATTGGAAACCATAAAAGTGAATATCTTTTTTATACCCCTCCTACACCTCCGCCTAAGGCGGAAAAGGGAATAATGGAATTCATTTTCTGGTTTCCAATATTTTACATTCATTTTCATTAAGCTAATTTTAAACAACTTCAATGCACCTTCTTTTAAAACAATCATACAATACTATTTCCCCAAATCAGCCGTTCATTACACAAAGAATGTAAAACGGATGCAACCGGCAGGAACAAAAAATGTCTTTTGTACTGTTAAGAATGAATTATGACCATGAGAAATACCAAATATTTAACCGGATTATTGTTACTGCTCTTGGCGGCAGTCTTTCCGGGCTGTAATAAGGACACCAATACTTTTATTGATTACAAACCCTATTTAAATACGGCGAGGGATTATGCCAACGCCCAGCAACTCACCACTCGCCTTATCAACACCATGTTAAAAGCCGGTTCCGACTCTGTACTTAATACAACGGGAATAAATACTGATATTGACAAAGCCAAATGCACTTTTGTATATGATTCGGTTTCCGATTCTTCGTTTTATGAGGCAGAATACAACAGTTGGGGTACTATTGACCCTTACCAGCGGCGAAGAGGAGGTATTATCCGCATTGCACTGGATGGTCCGGTAAGCGATTCAGGTGTTTCAGGATCCATAAATCTGGTTAACTTCCATTATGAATTTGATTCGTTAAAGGCGATAAACTTCCGTTTTAAAAACGAAGGTACCGGCAGCAACGGAAACAGGATATACCGTTTTTCAGCCGACTCGTTGATTTGGGAGGTTGACACCAACCGCACCATCAGTTGGCAATTCGACCAGCTTTATGAACAAAAATCCGATAATATTGATTCCGGCTTCATTATTTCGGGCAATTTAAACGGTATCTCCTATTATAACATATCCTTTTCGGCAGTTATTGCCGACAGCAGCCGGCTGTTTGACAACATGGACTGCAACTGGCTGAAAGACGGTATTGTCTATCTTTCCTATTCAGATGTTCAAAACAGCCAAATGCTTTTCCCCCCCGACAACATGTGCATGAACTACTACCAATACATCATTAACGACAACCGCTTTGACGGCCTTATTGAGAACTTTTATTTTAACCACAAGACGAAATAAAAAAAGCGCCCCTTTTGAGGACGCCTGCATAAGTTTTCCGAATTTTAACCGAGATAAGATTTTAATATCTTACTTCTCGAGGTGTGCTTTAACCGCCGGATAGCCTTCTCTTTAATCTGTCGTACCCGTTCGCGTGTCAGGTCGAACTGCTCTCCGATTTCCTCAAGGGTCATCGGGTAGCTGCCGTTCAAACCGAAGTAGAGCCTGATAACATCGGCTTCGCGCTGGGTAAGGGTTGAAATGGCCCGGTCAATCTCTTTGCGCAGCGATTCGTATAACAATCCTGTTTCAGGGGTAACGGATTCCTCACTTTTCAGCACGTCGTACATGGTGTTGTCTTCGTCCTGAATAAGTGGTGCATCCATTGATACGTGACGTCCCGCATTTCGCATCGATTCTTTGACCTCTGTTTCGGTCATTTCCAGTTCTCCGGCAATCTCTTTGGCATCAGGTTCCCGCTCGTTAATCTGCTCAAGACGTGCAATGGTTTTGTTGATCTTGTTGATGGAACCGATTTTGTTCAGCGGCAGCCTTACAATACGCGATTGTTCGGCCAAAGCCTGAAGAATTGACTGGCGGATCCACCATACTGCATAAGAGATAAACTTAAAGCCCCTGGTCTCGTCAAATCGCTGGGCAGCTTTTATCAATCCCATATTCCCTTCATTAATCAGGTCGGGGAGTGTAAGCCCTTGATTTTGATACTGTTTCGATACAGACACTACGAAACGCAGATTGGCTTTGGTAAGTTTTTCCAAGGCTTCCTGGTCGCCCTGCTTGATGCGGCGTGCCAGTTCCACCTCCTCTTCGGCAGTAATCAGGTCAACTTTACCAATTTCCTGCAAATACTTGTCGAGAGATGCAGTTTCACGGTTGGTTACCTGTTTTGTAATTTTTAGTTGCCTCATAGGAAAAAATCAATTTGATTTTATAACGGATTTAATAAAAAAAAGTTTCGTTTTAGTGACGAGGTTTTCTTTCCGGACGTTTAATCAACACTTTACGTGATAATTTCATTTTGCCGTTCTTCTCATCAATACCAATCAGCTTCACTTTGATCTTATCACCAACATGAAGTACATCTTCCACGTTTTCGATACGTCTCCAGTCTATTTCCGAAACGTGCAGCAAAGCATCTTTTCCGGGAAGAATCTCCACAAAGGCACCGAAAGGAACAATGCTTTTGACGGTTCCGAGGTAAATTTCGCCCACTTCGGGAACGGCCACAATACCTTTGATAATCTCCTTGGCTGCTTCGATGGATTGTTTGTCCTGGGAAACAATATCAATCATTCCGTAATTACCAACCTCTTCTATTGCAATGGTGGTATTGGTCTCTTTCTGAATCTCCTGAATTACTTTACCGCCGGGGCCGATAATGGCACCGATAAATTCTTTGGCAACAACCATCTTTTCAATTCTAGGAACATGGTCTTTATAATCGGGACGGGGTTCGGAAATCACTTCACTCATCTTACTAAGGATGTGAATACGTCCCTTACGTGCCTGTTCCAGCGCCTCTTCCAGCACTTCGTACGAAAGACCGTCCACTTTAATATCCATCTGGCAGGCGGTAATACCGTCTTCGGTACCGGTAACTTTAAAGTCCATATCACCGAGGTGGTCTTCGTCGCCGAGGATATCGGAAAGTACGGCATATTTATTATTATCGGTTATCAGCCCCATGGCAATACCTGCAACGGGTTTGCTGATTTTAACACCTGCATCCATCAGTGCCAGCGTACCGCCGCAAACGGTAGCCATGGACGACGAACCGTTGGATTCGAGAATATCGGACACAATACGGATGGTATAAGGATTGTCTTCACCTTCGGGAATTATATGTTTCAGGGCACGCATGGCAAGATTACCATGGCCTATTTCGCGGCGTCCCGGGCTACCGAAACGGCGAACCTCACCGGTGGAAAAGCCGGGGAAATTGTAATGCAAAATAAATTTACTGCTTCCTTCGATAACCGCTCCGTCAATGGTTTGCTCATCCAGTTTGCTGCCGAGGGTAACGGTAACCAGCGCTTGTGTTTCGCCTCTGGTAAAGATGGCCGAACCGTGTGCCGAAGGAAGATAATCAACCTCGCACCAAATGGGACGAATTTCATCTAACTTTCTGCCGTCAAGCCTTACTCTTTCGTTGAGAATGGCATTACGGACAGCCTCTTTTTCCACATCGTGGAAGTAACGCTTTACCAGTTTAACTTTTGTTTCCAAATCTTCATCGTCTTCGGGAAGAGTTTCGATAAAAGCATCACGGATGGCTTTAAAAGCTTCCGACCGGTCATGTTTGTCGGGATTACCTTTTAAAGCAAGTTCGTAGCATTGCTGATAGGTGGCTTCATGCACCTGTTTTTTCAATTCTTCGTCGTTGGTTTCGTGGCAATATTCTCTTTTTGTCTTAGCTTTTTCAACCATTTCGGCAAGCTCAATCTGAGCCTGACACTGTATTTTAATGGCTTCGTGTGCCGCTTTAATGGCATCGAGCATCACTTTCTCGGAAACCTCTTTCAGTTCGCCTTCAACCATCATAATATTATCCATACTGGCGGCTACCATCAGTTCCAGGTCGGCACGCTCCATGTCGGTAAGGCTTGGATTAATCACATACTCACCGTCGATAAGTGCAACACGCACCTCGGAGATAGGTCCGTTAAAAGAAATGTCGGATACGGCAAGGGCCGAAGAGGCCGCCAGAGCGGCCAGCGCATCGGGTGCGGTGTCATCGCCACCAGATATCAACTGGATGATTACCTGTGTCTCGGCATGGTAATCATCGGGAAAAAGGGGACGCAAGGCACGGTCAACGAGTCTTGAAATCAGAATTTCATACTCCGACGGGCGGCCTTCGCGTTTAAAAAATCCGCCGGGGAATTTACCGGTGGCGGCATATTTTTCTTTGTAATCTACCGATAACGGCATAAAATCAACGTCTTCGTTGGCTTCCTGAGCGCTCACAACCGTGGCGAGAAGCATGGTGTTTCCCATTTTAACAACAGCAGAGCCATCGGCCTGTTTGGCCAGTTTACCGGTTTCGATGGAAATCTCGGTACCGTCTGCCATTTTAAATGTCTTTGTAATAGCTTGAATAGACATAATTTAATTTAATGTGATAAAATATTTTATTTGTGTGGTTTACATAAATACAAAAAAAGGCAATGTGTTATTGCCTTTTTTTGTGAGAAATGATTTTCGGCTATTTTCTCAAGCCGAGTTCTTTGATAATTGCACGATACCTTTCAATGTCTTTTTCTTTAAGATAATCGAGCAATTTACGTCTTTTTCCTACAAGACGGATGAGCGAACGCTGAGTAAAAAGGTCTTTCTTGTTCCTTTTCAGGTGCTCGGTCAAATGTTTAATACGGTAGGTAAACAGTGCGATTTGGCCTTCTGCCGAACCTGTATCCTGATCATTCTTCCCGTACTTTGCGAAAATTTCTTTCTTTTTTTCAACAGATAAATACATAGATATTCGTTTTCTAAAATTTAGGGCTGCAAAAATAGAAAACTTTCCAATACAACAAACAAAAGATAATTTTTTATTTTTCCGACCCTTCTGCCGGGGAATTTTTCCCTTTTTTTAAATAAGGTGCAAAGATAGACAAAACATCGTATGTCTGAACACTGTTTTTTAGCTGCTTCAAAAGTTTTAGGTTTGAATATTTCAGGTTGCCGTGGGGATTTTCGGGGGCAGACCTTTTAGGTCGTGGTGGGATTAGCGGGTGGAGACCTGAAAGGTCGGAAATAAAGCTTAAACGCCTGAGAATAAGCAATAAGCAATGCTCAATCAGCCTGCGGCGGACACGTACTCAATGAGCAAGTGAGTGGGCTAACTAACATACACTACACCCGGCAATTCAGAGGGTTCCGCCTGAGGCGGATTGGAAGATAACAAAACAGGGTTTAATGTATTACCATAATTTCATAATTTTTCTCAACCTGACGGAGGCCTTACCCACGAGTCAGCGTTCAATCCGTCAGGTTTACAAGCGCGCCCGATGAATCTCCGAATGTTTTTCGTACCGTATGTTGAATTGGAAAAGAAGCACGAGGGGAGATTCTTCGGCATTCTATCCCACATGGCCATCCTGAAGATGCCTCTGAATTGTGAGGGGTTGGTAGTATGGGTTGCCTAAACTTTTCAGGTCGCCATAGGCCTTGCGAAAAATGACCTTTTAGGTCGCGGTGGGATTTGCAGGCGGAGACCAGAAAGGTCGGAAATAATACCTAAAAGACTGTAAATAAGCAATGAGCAATACTCAACGCTCAATGAACAAGTGGGGAAATACAAAACATACAACATACCCGGCAATTCAGAGGGCGCCGCCTGAGGCGGATCGGAACATAACAAAACAGGGTTTAATGTATTACCATAATTTCATAATTTTTTTCAACCTGACGGAGGCCTTACCCACGAATCAACGTTCAATCCGTCAGGTTTACAAGTACGCCCGATGAATCTCCGAATGTTTTTCGTACCGTATGTTGAATTGGAAAAGAAGCACGAGGGTAGATTCTTCGGCATTCCTGCCTCTATGGCCAACCTGGAGATGCCTCTGAATTATGAGGGTTTAGTAGTATGAGTTGCCTAAACTTTTCAGGTCGCCATAGGCCTTGCGGAAAATGACCTTTTAGGTCGCGGTGGGTTTTGCGGGTG
>JALVZH010000004.1:0-5611 GCA_027022105.1 Bacteroidales bacterium
TATTCACAAAGAATATTTAACATCTAAACGCAATCCATGGTAATCTTTGGAAAATCGTCCTCCGTCACCAATTTGTGCAGGAGTTTTTAACCGGACAGGTTTGAAATTCATTAGAAATGAAGCGGGAATAAGTAATTTAACAACCTTCCACTGTATTTATCCTGTAAATAACTTATTCAACCGGATTAATATTGATTTATTATTTGCTTATTTGTTAACAGATACAGCTCAACAAATTTTTAATGATAACAGAAGAGAATATGGCGACGGATTAAAAAAGTTTGAACCCAATGATTTGAATAATGCCTTAATGTTGGATTTGTCGATATTGGATAAAAACACGGAGAAATACATCATAAAATTATTTAATGAATATAGAAAATCGGTATTAGAAAATAATACTGACAGAAGAAAAATCGATGAAATCAATGAAATATTTAGAAAAAAATACGAAAATTAATAATAAAATCAAATAACAACACACACTTAAATCAATTATTATGAAAAAGATACAACTAATCACTCTTTCCGTTCTGCTGGCAATTATCTTTGTGGTAACAGCCATGCAATGCAACAACAATCCGCCGCCGCCGGCAATTAAACAATACAGTTATACGGAACCCATTGTCAACCCTCCCGATAGTTTTCAGGTTATTTTTAACATAAGTACACTGGGCGATAAATTTGCCTATGTTACCTTTGACAAAAATGCCGTCTGGCTGATTGAGAAACTGGGGGACGGCAGACTGAACTTTGCCATTCAAAACGATACGGCAACGGTGCACATCACAAAAGCCGACACTCTGGCCCTGAAAGCCGGATACCAATATACACTGGTAGCAAACAACAACAACTACGAAGGATTTACCAATCTTTTTACACAGTTTACCCGGCTCAACAGCTTGAATTACGACGATTTTGAGCCTAAATTCTGAGAGGGTTTGTAAGAATGTCGGTGTCGGGAGCTGGAATGCAGGCAGGAAACCCGGAAGGTTGGGCAATTCGCGTCATTTGACAATGAAGACAAAAGTTCTGGTTAGGAAAAAGAATCGGCACGAGTCAACCGGCGCACGTTGCCTGTTTATAGGATTAGCCACTATTTTCATACTTTTGTCCAAAAAATATTTTCCATGGAACAAACGCTTTATTACCTGATAATCATTCTGATACTTGTCAACTTTTTGTTTGATAAATACCTCGATTATTTAAATCTGAAAGCGATGAGCCCTTCGGTGCCCGATGAGCTGAAAGGGATTTACGATGAAGAGAAATACCGCAAATCGCAGCAATATCTAAAGGTGAATACACGGTTCTCCTTTATCACTTCCGCATACGGGGTTATTTTAATTTTGGCAATGCTTGCGGGCGGTGGTTTTGCGGTTTTGGATCAGTGGGTTCGTGAAATAACGGACAATGATTATCTGCGCAGCCTTTTGTTTTTTGGTGTCCTGGGATTGGGCTACGACCTGCTGTCGCTTCCTTTTCAAATATACGACACATTTGTAATTGAGGAAAAATTCGGATTTAACAAAACAAAGCCTTTGACATTTGTACTTGATAAGTTGAAAGGATGGTTGATTGGCGGTATAATCGGTGGTGGTTTGTTGCTTTTTATACAGTGGGCTTACGTGGCTACGGGAAAATGGTTTTGGGTGATTGTAGTATCGGGCACCGGACTCTTTTTGGTGTTTATCACTATGTTTTACACAACACTTATTGTCCCTCTTTTCAACAAGTTAACGCCTCTTGATGATGGTGAACTGCGCGATGCCATTGAGAAATTTTCGGAAAAAGCGGGATTTAAGCTTAGCAACATTTATATTATTGACGGATCGAAGCGCTCCACAAAAGCCAATGCTTACTTCAGCGGTCTGGGAAAAAGCAAGAAAATCATTCTGTACGATACACTTATTAATGATTTGTCGGTTGAAGAGATTGTTGCAGTCCTCGCGCATGAGATAGGACATTATAAGCACAAACATATTGTTTCGGGAATGATCTTGTCGATGGTACAAACGGGCATTATGTTGCTTCTTTTGTGGTGGGCATTGGGCTATAAAGAACTGTCGGCTGCTTTGGGCGCCCAAACACCGTCGTTTTATATGAGCCTGTTGGCTTTCAGTCTGCTATACAGCCCCGTGTCATTTATTACGGGCTTGATAACCAACCGGTTTTCAAGAAAACACGAATATCAGGCCGATGCTTTTGCCGCACATTACGGGTTGGGGAAACAACTTATTGATGCTTTGCTGAAACTTTCCGTGAAAAACCTTTCCAACCTGAAACCTCATCCTTTGTATGTAAAAATTCATTATTCGCATCCCACACTGCTGCAACGCAAAGAGGCTATTGAACAATTACCCGGTTAAAGGAAAGGTTTAATAATAGTCTTTTCCAAACCGGAAAAAATCGATAATTGTCAGGAAAATGATTTTCAGGTCGATATACCAGCTTTTGATCATGGCATATTGGTTATCGAGCCTTATTCTTTCTTCAGCATTATGAATTTCGCCCGAATGAATTTGCCATAATCCGGTGATGCCGGCAGGGGCCATAAAACGGTAAGCCCATTCGTCGGTAGTCAGTTTTACAGCTTCGTAAACCGGCAGCGGCCTGTTTCCCACAACCGACATATCACCTTTCAAAACATTATAAAACTGAGGTAATTCGTCTAAGTGGAAAAACCGTAAAAATTTACCAACTCTTGTGATTCGAGGGTCGTCTTTAATCTTGAAAAACACATTTTGCAGCAGAAAGTCTTTTTTAAGTCTCAAGTAATAATTTTCACAGATTTCCACCCCGTCGAGGTAAAGAACAGGCGAGCAGGGATACCCCAATCGTTTGCAATCGGGACACTCCTTTAATTTTGAAACAAAAAAGTCACCTTTTTTGAATGCTTTCATGTATTCGTTCATCACCGATAATTGCCCCAGTTTTTTATCGGCATCCTTATACATGGTTCTGAATTTGTAAAATGTAAATGTATCGAAACCTGTGCCAACCCTTAGGGCTTTGTAAATAACCGGTCCTTTTGATTCCAGCTTGATAGCAAGGGCAATCAATAGCATTAACGGGGAGAAGATAATCATTGCAAAGATTGAAAACAGAATATCAAACAATCGTTTGCCAAAACCGATCCGGTAGTTAACTTCTTTATTAATATTTGTATTTAGAGTTTTCAATAATTTAATTCTGCATTCAAATGTTAATATTTACACAATATCTAATGAGGAAAAAGCTCAAATGAAAATCCATTGATTGTCAGAATGTCTCTGCTTTTTTTTACAAAATTATAAAAACTATTCATTGTTGCGGCTCTTGTCATACCATATTTTATTAAACGGGCACTGTTGATAACAAGTTTGCCGTTATAATAGACTCCTTTCAATCCTTTTTCAGAATAGCAATATCTTTTTTTGTATCGTATGCTGCTACAACAGCCTCTCCGCTGTTGGCAATCCCTGTGATGTAGTTTTTCTGTCTGACCTTAATCGATAATGAGCTTAAGGCTTTTTGTTCTGAAGAAAAATAGGTATATAAAGTATCTTCAAAAACAACAACGTGGGCAGCAGTTACAAACCCAAGCAGGTTTTGATCTTTGTATCCCACCCATGCCGTTCCCGATACCGATTGCGTTGACATAGTAGTGTTTCCGGGAAGGCTTCCGAGTAAAGAATCGGTTATCCCGGAAGGTCTTAGTTGCATGTCTTTGTCAAAATAACAGGTAAGATAGAAAGCTACCGATGTAATTTTTCCCACCGACCGGTCAATGTCCTCAAGTGCAAGGGAGGTTTCTTTCGCTGTGGGGCTCTTGTGATTATATTCCGGAGGAACCCCTTTTACAACAACACCTGATGGAGTGGAACAGGAGTATAAAGTAAGTACAATACCTAAAATGTAAAGTTTTCTCATGTTACAGATCCTTTTTTCTAAGAACCAACCAAACAATCAACAAAAACAGGGCGGAATAACCGAGACAAAGAAACACATGTGCCGGCTCAACAAACTCCCTGAAGTTAAACCCAACCAGTTTCATTAACGAGGAATTGGGTACATCAATAAGGTTCCTGATAACGTAAGCAGGTAAAAGTTCTCCAATACTGTCGGGAAGATAATAGGCTATGATTCGTTCCAAAATAAAATAGTACAGAATGAGTGTCCCGATGGCCAATCCCGAACGCTTTACAAGGAATCCGATCATGAGTCCGAATGAGGAGAATGTGAATATTTCAAGCAAATACGCCAAAGCAAATCCGGAATGTGTAAAAACTGAGCCTTCGAATTCGTCCGGTGTATGGGTTAAGCCCAGAAAAAGTGATGAGAGAAAAAGGATTAACGCCGCAAGAAATGAGTACAGGAAAACGAATATAACTTTTGAAACAAGAAATTCGGCACGACTCATCCCGTTCATCACATTTTGTCGCAGGGTTTTATAGTTAAATTCGGATGTAATGAAGATAAGCGTAATCAATGCCGGAAATATTTTGAAATACCCGGCAAGGTAAGCCATGTTTTGCCAGACATAGGGAAAACTATAGAGGGAGAATTTCGGAATGGGGATGCTTGCATTTTTAACATTTACTTTAACTATGTTGTTTAAAAACGACTCCATACCGAAAAAAACCACCACCATGAGCAACAAGTACATAACGGTTAATACCCAAAATGTGCGGTTGTAGAAATATTTTCTGAAATCAATTTTTATTAATCGTATCATTTTTCTTCTGCTAATAGTTCGAGGAAATATTTTTCGAGGCTCTTTTTTTGTACTGACAGGTGACTGAGATATAGCCCTTTTTCCGCCAGTTGCCGGTTAATTATGGAAGGATCGATGTTTTCTTTTAATGCTGCAACAACTTTTCCGTCCTGAACATAACCTTTTTTACACCACTCCATGGATTGAACAATGGATAACAACTTTTTGTTGTCGTTGCATGCCATTTCCACGGTTCCGGTGCCACCCAATACCTCTGCCACCGGACCGGAGAACAATTTTTTTCCTTTATCGAGTACCAGTACGTGCGAGCAGGTTTTTTCCACTTCATCCAGTATATGACTTGCCAGGATGATTGTAATCCCTTTTGCGGCAATCTTCAGAATCAGGTTTCTGATATCGGCAATACCCCGGGGGTCAAGTCCGTTGGTGGGTTCGTCGAGGATTAGTATTTCGGGGTTATTCAGCAGTGCGGCGGCAATGGCCAGTCGCTGTTTCATGCCCAGCGAATAGGTTTTAAAAGGGCTGTGCCGGCGTTCGTACAGTCCTGTTAATTTAAGATGATCGTCAATTTCATCGTATCCGCACCCTTTTATGTCGGCAATAATCTTCAGGTTGTTAACGGCGCTCAGATAGGGATAGAACAAAGGTGTTTCCAGCAGTGCACCAATCTTTTTCCGCTGGCTGTGTACAGGTTTTTTGCCAAACCATTTGAAGGTTCCACCGGTTTTCATAATAATTCCCAAAAGAATCCCGAGTGTTGTTGTTTTCCCGCTTCCGTTGGGCCCCAGAATACCGAACACCTCTCCACGGTTGACGCTAAAATTAAGATTGTCAAGGGCTTTTAGTCTGCCGTAGTATTTGGTGAGGTTTTCCGTTTGTAAAACAGTTTCCATA
>JALVZH010000004.1:5621-16773 GCA_027022105.1 Bacteroidales bacterium
TTTCTTAACAGACGAAAAAGATTTATTTTTATTACAACGGTCATTTAAGGAATTGTTTTTTATGTTAGAAATGTATTTGTTGTGTATTCAACAAAAGTAATAAAAATTCAAATTAAGGTGTTTTTTTTATATTTTTGAATTTCAATAACCATAAGATTATTGATAACAATACCGGATAGTAAGACTTTGCTGATTATTAAATTAAAAAATAACGATAATGAAACTGAAACCAAGAACAATTATCATAGTGTGGGTTATATCACTACTTGCATTAAACAGTTGTAAAACATACCGAAATTTAGACAAAGCATTAGCGAATCCCGATGATGTAATTGTTCTAAAGATTAAGAACAAAAACATACAAGAATTAACACCGGAAATTAAAAAGCTTAAGAATTTAAAAACTTTATACCTTTTTAGAGATAATTTGACTTCGATTCCAAAAGAAATTGGCGAATTGAAGAATTTGGAAACATTAATATTAAGCAGTAATAAATTAGAATCACTACCACCGGAAATCGGGAACCTGAAGAAATTGAAAAAAATCTCATTGAAACACAATAAATTAAAATATCTGCCGTCTGAAATAGGTCAAGCCGAAAATCTGGAGTTTCTTGATCTTCAATATAATGAACTGGAAACATTGCCTCCGGAAATAGGAAATTTAACAAACCTGAAATATTTATACTTGAATCATAACCAATTATATTCAATACCAAGTAAGATAGGAAATCTTGTTTCTCTTCAATATTTGGTCATTGGAAAAAATAATTTAACAGAGTTGCCAAATGAAATAGGAAACCTTGAGTCATTAATTGAGCTTAATTTAATTAATTGCGGACCAATGGTAAAAATTCCTGCTACAATTTCAAATTTGCGAAACCTGGAAATTTTATTTGTTGATAAATCCATATTGTTTCCATACTCTTTTAATCCCATGAATCCAAGGCTGCAGATTGTGGTAAAATAACATAAATTGATAAAAATCGGTCTTTTCAAAATGAAAAGACATTGGTATTCAATACCATAAATACATGGCTTTTATCGAAACACCGGACATTGATAATATTCACGGATTTTTCTTGTCGTCGTGTTTTTTATAGTACCTTTGTTGCCTTTATTATTACACAAATACAATATTTTAAAATGAAAGTCAGTAAAAACACTGTGGTTACTTTAACCTACACACTGAGAAAAGAAAATGCCGACGGCGACATTATTCAGAAAGTTGACGAAACAAGGCCTTTTGTGCATCTTTTCGGTGCCGGAACCCTTCTGCCGGCTTTTGAAGAAAACCTTGACGGACTTGAGCCCGGCGACGATTTTGCTTTTGGCATTATAGCCGACGAGGCGTATGGCAATCCCAACGAAGAAGCCATTATCGAGCTGGATAAAAAGATTTTTGAAATCGACGGTAAAATTGATGACGGTATGCTTACCATCGGAAATATGATTACCATGCAGGATCAGCAGGGAAATCCGCTTGACGGAAAAGTGGTGGCCGTAAAGGATGAAAGCGTTATTATGGATTTTAACCATCCTCTTGCAGGTGAGAATCTTCATTTCTCCGGTAAAATTATTGATGTTCGCGAACCTTCCGAAGATGAGCTCTCGCACGGGCATGCTCACGGTCCCGAAGGACATCACCATTAGCATTTACAACATTTCCGGTCAATCCGGTTACTAAAGAATTAAAAAGACGGTAGGCCTTTTATGCAGGCTTACCGTTTCTTTTTTCCACTGCGTTATGGTTTTTGTGGCTATCCATTGGCCCGGCAGGGTCAGGTCGCAGGCAATGCAAAGTTTTGTTTGCGGGTGCAGCGAGTTTATCATGGTCTGGAAAAGCTGCATGTTGCGGTAGGGTGTCTCAATAAATATTTGGGTCCGTTGTCTGTTTTTGGCCTCTTTTTCAATCTCTTTCAATTTTTTTATCCTGTCGGGATGTTTTACCGGCAGGTATCCGTGAAAAACAAAACCCTGTCCGTTGAGCCCCGAGGCCATTAACGCGAGCAGCAAAGAGTTGGGCCCGGTCAATGGAACCACCTCAACACTGTTTTGATGGGCTGCCTCCACCACTTTAGATCCCGGATCGGCCACGGCGGGAGTGCCTGCCTCCGACATCAATCCCATGGATTCACCCCGAAACAAGGGCTTCATCAGCGCTTTAATGTCTTGTACTGCATTGTGCTTGTCCAGTTCATAAAAATGCAACGATTCAATGGGCATGGGATGCCCCGCTGCACTGACAAATCTGCGGGCAGTCCTGTTTTTTTCCACAATAAAATGTTTTAACGAACGAACCGTATCCAAAACATATAGTGGTAAAACCTTCGGAATGGTTTCATTATCGCCCAACGGTACGGGTATTAAAAACAATTTAGCTTTCGCCATATATTCAACAATTAAATGTATTGATTTATTTTATCAAGATCGATATTGCCACCCGAAAGAATAACAGCCGCTTTCTTTCCTTTTAAATCCACCTTTTCCTCCAAAACAGCTGCCAACGGCACGGCTGCCGAAGGTTCAACTACTATTTTCATCCTTTCGTAAATAATCCGCATTGCTGCTTTTATGCTCTCCTCTTCAACGGTTACAATATCCTTTACATATTTCTTAATTATTTCAAAGGGTAAAACTCCCAGTGAAGTAAGCAATCCGTCGGCAATTGTGTCGGGATTGACTGAGGGGATAATTCTTCCGGCAAGGAACGACCTCCGGGCATCATCAGCTTCTTTTGGTTCACAGGCGATAACTTCCGTCCGGGATAAGAAATAATGCGCTGCCAATGCCGTTCCCGATAAAAGCCCGCCACCACCAACAGGGACTAAAATAAGGTCGGGAGAAATCTTGTTGAAAATCTCCATTGCCGCTGTGGCCTGCCCCGAAACTACCTGAAAGTTGTCATAAGGATGAATCTCGATAGCCCCTGTTTCTGACAAAACCTCTCTCAGGGTTTGTTCACGTGCTTTTAGCATCGGCTTGCAAAAGGTGATGATTCCGCCATATGCTTTAACCGCAGCAACCTTTACCTGAGGTGCATTTTCAGGCATTACTATGTAAGCCGGGATGTTCCGTAAACGTGCAGCACGTGCCAATGCCTGTGCATGATTGCCTGAAGAGTGGGTGGCCACACCTTTGGATGCCTCCACGGATGTTAATGAAAAGACAGCATTAACCGCACCTCTCGATTTGAATGCACCGGCTTTCTGGAAATTTTCACATTTAAAAAAGAGTTGTGTATTAAAACGCTTGTTGAGGTACTCCGATGTTAGTATTGGAGTATTGTGTATCTTATTTGCTATACGTCCGGCAGCATTAAGCAGGTCTTTCTTTTGGGGAATGTTTACCGCCATTTTTTTAAGTTAATTCCCCCGTTTTTATTTTTCTAACCAAAACCTCAATTGCATCACGTATCTTTTTAAAAACAACATGACAGTTTTCTTCTCCGTTTAATATGGGATTTGTAAGGGGAGTATCTTTGCCGGGTTCAATCAAGTTGAGCAGGTAATCCACTTTTTTCTTATGTTCCTCGTTTTTAGCAAGTTCGATAACATCCATGTAATTTTTCGCATCCATTACATAGATTTTGTCGAACTTGTCAAAGTCCTCCTTTTTAAAAATTCTCATGTTGTGGTTTACGGTATAGCCGTAAGTTTTGGCCACTCGCATTGCTCTTTCGTCGGGTGGTTCGTTTATCATATACGATTCAAATCCGGCCGAATCAACAATACCTTTTATACCTTCTTCCTCAAACCGTTTTTTAAGAATTGCTTCTGCCATGGGTGAGCGGCAGACATTTTCGTTACCTACAAATAATATGTTCATAGCTCCTCCTTTTTTGTGCCTTAAAGATAAAAAATTTTTTAATACAAAATCTTAAAAAGAATTAAAATAGGAATTACGGCAAATGTAATTTCAGTTTCTTTAATATTCAATATTCTTATCCCTGACGCGGAAGAAAAATCATGTACATTTGCGCAATATTTTATTGCATTATGCCGCAAAAACTAATTGACAAAACAGAAATTGAAGTCCGGTTCGGTGAAGTGGATGCCATGGGAATTGTATGGCATGGCAACTACGTGAAATACATTGAAGTGGGAAGAGAGTCTTTTGGAAAAAAATACGGTATCTCTTACCTCGACATTTATACACACAAAGTAATGGCACCGGTTGTAAACCTCTCTGTTGATTTTAAGAGGCAGGTTAAATACGGCGAAACCCTGTTGATTGAAACAGAATACGTTGACAGCGATGCCGCAAAAATTATTTTCAAATACAGAATTTTCAAAACCTCAACCAACGAGTTGGTGGCAACTGCAAAATCAACTCAGGTATTTATAGACATGAATTATGAGATGCTGCTTTACCCGCCCGATTTTGTAATTGAATGGAAAAGAAAAGTCGGATTAATTGACTGACAATGGTCTTTCTTGAAGCAAATAATATTTTTACACCTCTGGGAACCACCACGGAGGAAAACATGGCGCAAATGGAAGCGGGCATTTCTGCCGTAAACCCTGTTTTCGACGGAACATATAGCGACACATCCTTTTCCGCTTCTCTTTTTAGGGAAAATGTTATCAATAATCGGTTTATGGAGTTCAACAAAGAACCGGAACGTTTTACCCGGCTCGAGAAAATGATAATCGCCAGCATCTCGGAAGCGCTTACCCGTTCAAAAGTTGATATTTCCGCAAAGTCAACGCTGATTGTACTATCCACCACCAAAGGAAACATTGATTTGCTGGAAAATAAAAACAGCGGTAAATTTGAAAAAGAGAGGGTTTTGCTCTGGAGATTGGGGGAAATAATAGCCGGTTATTACAAAAATCCCAATCCGGTTATGGTTATTTCAAACGCCTGCATTTCGGGAGTACTTGCCATAAACACCGCTGCCATGCTTATTAACAGCGGATTGTACGATAATGCCGTTGTTTGCGGTGCCGATATGGCCACCCGTTTTGTTGTTTCCGGATTTATGTCGTTCAAATCGGTAAGTCCCACGGGATGCAAACCCTTCGATGCCTCGCGCGACGGCCTGTCGCTTGGCGAAGCTGCCGGCACCGTTGTATTAACAAAAAATCCGGCAGGAGAAAATCCGATAGCCGTAACAGGCGGAGGTTCCGCCAACGACGCCAATCATATTTCGGGGCCTTCGCGTACGGGTGAAGGAGCATACCTCGCCATAAAAAAGGCCATGGCCGAAGCCGGAAAAAGCGCTGCCGACATCGACCACATTTCGGCACACGGCACCGCCACACCTTACAACGATGAGATGGAAAGCATTGCTTTGGGACGGCACCACCTCGAAAACATCCCTGTAAACAGCCTGAAAGGCTTTTGGGGACACACACTCGGTGCAGCGGGCGTTATCGAAACCATAGCCCTGGCAGAAGAGATGCGCAGCGGCAAACTATTGCCAACCCTGGGTTATACCAGTCACGGGGTAAGCATTCCCATTAATGTAATTAAAAACCCTGCAGAAAAGCAGCAAAATTGCGCCCTTAAAATGGCATCGGGTTTCGGAGGAACCAATGCCGCATTAATCCTTGAAAAAATTTCAAAAAGATGATCTGCATAACCGGTCATGTACATATAAAAGGAAACAGGATTGTAAAAGACGGAAAGATTGTTTTTGAGAATCCGGAAGATTCAACACTTCGCTCCTTCCTGAAAGCAGCTTATAAATCGGCCGGCATCAAATACCCCAAGTTCTACAAAATGGACGGAATGAGCAAACTCGGTTTTATAGCAGCCGAATATCTGCTTGATACGGAAGATTTTAAAGGCATTGACTCTGAGGATACCGGGATTATTCTTTCCAACGCACATGCCACACTTGTAACCGACAAACAGCACCAGCAAAGCATTGATACGGGAGAAAAAATCGCCAGCCCTGCCATTTTTGTTTATACTTTACCCAACATAGTAACCGGCGAAATAAGTATCAGGCACAACCTGAAGGGGGAAAATGCCTTTTTCGTAACAAAAGAATTTCAGCCGGAAATGATGGTTAGAGTGATAAATAATTTATTTTTGACCCGCAAAATGAAAGCAGCCCTTGCCGGATGGATAGACGAATCGGAAGAGGGATGGCATGCATTTTTATACAAGGTGGTGCAGACGGATCAAACAAAAGATTTGGCCGAACACACACCTGAAAAAGTTAAAAACATATTTGAGACAAAAATCTGACATGGAAGAATTAATAGCACAATTGAAAGAGCAAATTATTGAACAGCTTAATCTTGAAGACATGGAGCCCGATGAAATTGATGAAAACGAACCGCTTTTTGGCGACGGTTTAGGTCTGGATTCCATTGATGCGCTGGAGTTGATTGTTTTGCTCGAAAAAGAGTACGGTATAAAAATTCAGGACCCCAAAGACGGAAAAAAAATATTTTATTCAGTTAAATCCATGGCCGAATATATAAAGGCCAACCGGTAAAACCTTTCACACAGCATTGTACCTAAAAAGTTAAGAAAATATTCCTCAATTTCCTTTTCTCAACCCGTCAGGTCGCCACCCGTATGTCCACGTTCGACCTGACGGGTTATCTTACTGTAAACCTGTCAGGTAGCCTTGTACCTGACAGGTTGGAAAAATCTCAGCGGATAAGGCGGGTACAGGCAGCAGCGCAGAAATGACCTTTCAAGACGCGGTTGGCCGTGAGGGGGGAGATATGAAAGGTTGAACTTTGGGGAAAGGCAAAGTTAGATAAGGAAAATTTAATAACGAACACCGACTACGTGTCTGCCTCTGGCCGAACGAATACCGATTGCAGATTTATTAGGGGAATGAGGAATTATTGGATTAAGGAATGAATTGAAAATAAGCAATATCCGATCAGCCATAGGCAGACAAGTGCTCAATCAGCCTGCGGCGGACAAGCATTTGGATGTATTATGTTTGATGTAATATGTGATATTTTTAGTGTTTTATGTTTGATGTCAGATATAAGATGTTAGAATTAAGAACGGCAATCGCGGCAGGGATGGAAGCGGCAGCCCGGAGCCGCATCATAGCCGAACAGCCCTGCCGGCGAGGACTATAGCGGACAGCAGATTGCGATACCATAAGGTATGCAACTACAAGCCTGCAGATTGCGATGCCTAAAGGCATGCAACTGTAAACCCGGCCGCCAAAAAAAATACCATTACCGGTGTTAACCTGCCCCCCCTTTTGACAGTTTTATTCGGGAAAACAAAATAGTTATCAATAAAACCATTACTTTTGCAGCCGAATTATTCTTACTTCCGGAGCAGATTAATAAAATGATGCATTATTTACGACCTGAATCTTTAACACCTGCTTATTTGAGTTTGGCATTGATTTGCATTTTTATTTCCCCGGGAAACAGAATAGTACCGAAAGTTTGTAAGGACTTTTAACAACAACAGAGCATGTGCAATACATGCAGCAATAAATAACATAAAAGAAAAGATTTTGAATTTTGAAAACATGGGCCTGTCGCCCGAACTGCTCAGAGGCATCTCAGGCCTGGGCTTTGAAACCCCCACCCCCATCCAGCAAGAAGTAATACCGGCCGTTTTGGAAAACAACGGCAGGGATATTATCGGGCTGGCGCAAACCGGAACGGGGAAAACGGCTGCTTTCGGGTTACCCATATTACAACAAACCGATGTAAACGACAAAACCGTTCAGGCACTAATCATAACTCCCACACGCGAGCTCTGTATCCAGATTGCAGGCGATTTGAACAATTTCGGGAAACATATCAAAGGATTGAAGGTAGCAGCCGTTTACGGAGGCGCCAATATCGATTCGCAAATAAAGCAGTTGCGGGCAGGTGTGCACGTAATTGCCGCCACACCGGGACGTATGCTGGATTTGATAAAACGGAAAGTTGCCGACATTTCAAACATCCGTACGCTTGTGCTCGACGAAGCCGACGAAATGCTGAATATGGGTTTTCGTGAAGAACTGGATGCCATTTTGGAGAATGCACCGGAAAACAGGAGAACGCTTCTTTTTTCGGCAACCATGCCTGCCGATGTTGCACGTATTGCCAACAACTACATGAAAAACCCCTTGGAAATAACCGTAGGGAAACAGAACTCAGGAGCCGAAAACGTACGGCATATTTATTATCAGGTACATGCCCGCGACCGTTATCTGGCACTGAAACGCATTGTGGATGCCAACCCCGATATTTACGGAATTATCTTTTGCCGTACCCGAATGGAAACAAAAGATGTTGCCGACAAACTGATGAAAGACGGTTATCATGCGGATGCTTTGCACGGCGACCTGTCGCAAGCCCAACGCGACCAGGTGATGAAACGGTTCAGAACCGGAGCACTGCAAATGCTTGTGGCTACCGATGTTGCTGCACGGGGGCTTGATGTAAGCGACATTACCCATATTATCAATTACAACCTTCCTCAGGAAGCGGAAATATACACACACCGCAGCGGTAGAACGGGAAGAGCCGGAAAATCGGGCGTATCCATTGCAATTATCCATTACAAAGAGCTCGGCCGCATCAGACAGATAGAAAAGATGATAGGTAAGAAATTTGAACGGAAACCGGTTCCCACAGGTGAGGAGATATGCAAAAAACAGCTTTTTAACCTTATCGACAGGATGGAAAAAGCTGAGGTGGACGAAGAGCAGATTTCCCCATTTATGGATGTGGTAAACAAAAAACTGGCCTGGCTGACCAAAGAGGATGTGATAAAAAAATTCGTTTCGCTGGAGTTTAACCGGTTTTCGGAGTACTATAAAAATGCACCCGACCTGAATAAAAAAGCCGAGAATGACTCCAAACAGGGTGAGAAACAATCCTTTGGAAAATCTTCACGGTACAAAAGAAAAGAAAAAGGCAACTTTGCACGGCTTTTCCTTAATGTAGGCCGAAAAGACAACATGTCGCCGCAGCGCATTATCGGAATGATTAACGATTATGCAAAAGACAGGGATATAAACATCGGCGAAATTGACATCAAAGATAATTTCTCATTTGTAGAGGTTGGCGACAGGTACAAAACCCGTGTAATTAAAGCATTGTCGGGTAAAAATGTTAAAGGCAGGAAACTGGAAGTGGAACTGTCGCAGGAAAATGAAAGCCGGAAAAAGAAGTCGAAAAAGAAAAAGAGATTCTAAGGGGAAGTACGCTCAACGGGATAAGCAACATAAAAACGGGATACTAAACAGGACGGGGTATAACCGAATAAAAGCAGAAAAAAAAGAGTAAAATGTGAGCGTAGTATAAAAATAAAATGTCACAATCACCTTTGACAATACATATATTATTGTATGTCTGCGCATTACACCCTTTGCTTCGAAAAAAAAATTATTTATACATTTTTTTGAAAAATTAAAAAATAATTCCGTTCTTTGCACTCCATTTTTTGAACACGAATAAAAACAGAAAACGATGTCAAGAATTTGTCAGATTACAGGTAAAAAGGTGATTACGGGAAACAACGTTTCACACTCACATATTAAAACAAAAAGAAAATTCCACCCGAATTTACATACCAAAAGATTTTTTGTTCCCGAAACCAATGAATGGGTAACACTGCGCGTTTCTGCAGCAGGTTTGCGCATCATCAATAAAAAAGGAATATTCAATGCTTTAAAAGAGGCCGAAGCAAAAGGATTTTATAAAGCATAACAGAGAATATATGCACATAAAAAAAGCTGCCTTGACGGGCAGCTTTTTTTATGTCCGGGGGAACTTGTTCAGAGCCTGATTAACATCCTCTCTTTTAATAATTCGACTCAATGATGTCACCTACCTGTTTTTTTAACAACCCGAAAACCTCTTCTTCGGTACCTTCGGCCCTGATAGATTTATATTTACCCTGATTCTTGTAATAATCAATTACCGGAAGGGTTTTCTCCTTGTATTGTTCCAAACGATTCACAATCATCTCAGCAGATGCATCATAGGGCCGGGCCCGTTTGGTTTTCGATCTTGCCGATAACCTTTTAACGGCTTCCAATGTAGGCACTTTCATCTCTATCAATGAAGAAACCGCCATATTTTCCCGTTGCAGCAAACCGTCGAGAATATAAGCCTGGACAATGGTTCTGGGGAACCCCTTAAACACAAATCCCTTGGCGCCCGGATTGTTTTTTATCTCTCTTTCTATCAGTTGAATGGGGATTTCATCGGGGACAATCTCACCTTTATCCATATAGGGTTTGGCCAGCTTGCCTATTTTGGTACCTTCTGCAATTTCGCGCCGCATCAATTTTCCGGTTGAGATATACGCCAAACCGAACTCTTTGGCCAGCAGATTACCTTGTGTTCCTTTACCCGATCCCGGTTTCCCCAGTAAAACAACATTGGTTTTCACCTCTTCACGGGCCATGTCAATAACTTTAAGAATATTTTCAAAAATATCATCAATTTCACCTACGCCGTTGATGGGAAAATATTTGTTCTTTTCGGCATAAAACTTCGCCACCGGTTTTGTTTTGTCTTCGTATTCTTTAAGTCTGACTTTTATTACGTCTAAGGTATCATCAGTTCGTCCGGAAGTTTTGGCACGCAACAACAGCCTGTTTATCAATTCCTCTTCAGGAACATTGAGACTTATCATGGCAGTCAGGGATGTGTTCAGTTTCAATAATAAACCTTCGAGTATATAGGCTTGCACCACAGTCCGCGGAAATCCGTCAAACAGAATTCCTCTGGAATCGGGATTGGTCTTAATCTTTTTCTCAATTAGCTGTACAATCAGCTCGTCGTCCACCAGACCACCTGAAGCAATAATCGATTTTGCTTTCAAACCCAATTCCGAGCCTTCGGCTATTTCCGACCGCAGCATATCGCCTGTTGAAATATATGTTAAATTGAATTTTTCCAACAGTTTTTTCGACTGAGTACCTTTTCCTGCCCCCGGAGGGCCAAATAATGCAATGTTTAACATAAGCTGTAATTTTTATGATTTTATTCGTCCATTATTACATAAATATCCGGTAAGTTTCTGGCTCTGCGATCGTAATCAAGTCCGTAACCTACTATAAAACGGTTGGGAATTTCTTTTCCGATGTAGTCGATGGAGTACGATTTTTTAAATGCTTCGGGTTTAAAAAGCAGCGTGGATATCTTTACCGATGCAGCACCTTTCTCTTTTAACTGATGCAAAACACGCTCCATTGTAAGGCCGG
>JALVZH010000005.1:0-2922 GCA_027022105.1 Bacteroidales bacterium
ATAATCACAATATTTTTTTAAATAAGTTTCCAAAAGATAGGGGTCGGCGATGCCGGTAAACACGATGATATTTTTCACACGGTCGATATTGGTCGGAATATCCAAGCCGGGAAATGCTTTTATTTTTTTATGACGAACTTTTGAAAAAAGAATTTTATTGGAATGAAACTGCTTTATGTGTTGGACAAACTCCTTACGGACGATAGGAGAAAGCACGACCGGCGATTTGGAAACGATCAGCATATCGGCGCGCCGGGCACCGCTGCGACATTCCCGCAAATTTCCCGTAGGGAGCAAAAAATCCTTATTAAAGGGTTTGAAATAATTGGTGATAAGAATATAAAAGCCCGCTTTGACCCAACGGTGTTGAAAAGCATCATCCAACAAGACAACATCGATGTCAGGGTAAAGTTCCAACAATTTTTCTATTCCGCGCGCCCTTTTTTCGTCCACTGCGACTATCAAGGAAGGAAATTTCTTTTTCATTTGAAAAGGCTCATCTCCTATCTCTTGTGCCGTCGAATCCTCCGTAGCCGGGACAAAACCTTTTGTTTTTCGTTTGTATCCGCGACTGACAACGGCTACCTTATAATCGTGGGCTTGCAGCATACGGATCAGATATTCCGTGTGAGGCGTCTTGCCCGTCCCGCCCACGCTCAAATTTCCAATCGCTATCACCGGCACATCGAAAGACTTGGACGGAAGGATTTGCCAATCAAAAAGTTTATTTCTAATATAGGTAACAACACCATATACCAGAGAAAAGGGATACAATAAACCTCTCAAAAAAGTCATAAACATTCCTCCACTAAAATTCTCGCCCAAAAGTAATATATTTTTTCTTACGACCGATATTTTTTTACAAAAGAAACTTTTTTTCAGTATTTTCAGCAAATCAGAACTCATTTTTAGTATTTTTGCAGCCCTGAATGCTTTGTGCGATATGATATATGAATACACTCGAAAATGGAATACATAATTTAAATATCAATCATGATGAAACATTTAATTTTTTCAACCATCCTTTTTGCATTTCTGACAAACGGTTATGCACAATCAAACGAAAACAAATTCCAAGGCAGTCTGTCTGTATATCATGCAGAAACCCGTTTGGGCGAGAACACGGATATAAGTTGCGGACCTCTTGAATTTCAGGTTCATATTAACTGGGCTATGTGGACGCTTATGGGTGAACCCGTATATAATGTAAATGCAGCCGTGGAGTTGCGAACACACGCGCTTATAGCAACAAAAGACGGAAGGGGTTATGGCATACCCAAAGAAGTGCTCCATAAAATAAGACCTGTTAAAATTACTATTTACGGCAATATATTTTCTTTATCGTCCCATAAAACGGTATGTCGTGTTAAGTGGGATGCAGGTGCCCCCGGCAAATTATATACCGAACAATACAAAGACTTTAAGGATTTAAACAAAGAAGAGCAAAAAAAATATTACAGCTTTAATGTGGCGGGCTCAACGGATTGGGATAAGTTTTTTTACTATACGGAAGGGAATTATGTAAGGAAAAACGAAGCCGTAGAATTTTTTAAAAGCAAGATAAAAATGAATGATGCCCGTGCCGAAATAGAGTGGGACTTAACCCCCGTAAAAAGCTATATAGCACAACAAGAACGCCTGGCACTGGATAAAAAACGTGCCGAACTGGACAAACAAAAACAAGAACTGGACAAAAAACAACAGGAACGAGAACAGGCACAAAAACAAAAAGAAGAAGAGGATTTTTGGAACACACCCGCCAGCACCGAAACCCGCGACGATGCAGTTGAGCGCGAAGCATATAAGCAAGCCGAAGACCAACTGCAAAACCGGTACGACGAAATAGATGACCTTGAAAATAAGATAGAAAACGAAAAAGAGCGCTACGACCTACTGCTGGCAGACAAACGCGAAGAACTAGAAAAACGCCCCAAACCCGGTGATAAGCAGGGCTATTTTACCGACAGCCGCGACGGCAAACGATACAGATGGGTAAAAATAGGCAAGCAGGTTTGGATGGCAGAAAACCTGAACATAGGTACTATGATAAACCGCAGTAGCACCCAAACCAACAACGGCACCATTGAAAAGTACTGTTACGACGACAATACAAGCAATTGCGATACTTACGGCGGACTGTACCAATGGGACGAAGCAATGCAGTATGTTACCACCGCCGGTACACAAGGAATTTGCCCCTCAGGTTGGCATATTCCCACGGATGCAGAGTGGATGACTTTGGAAGAATATTTGGGAATGTGTTCCGGCACTGGCTCCGGATGTTCCGGTGCAACAGGAGATAGAGGTACAGACGAAGGCAGTAAAATGGCTGGTAATGAGCCATTATGGACTAATGGTAATCTTGACCAAAATGCCAATTTCGGCACAAGCGGGTTCGATGCCCTCGCCGGAGGCGAAAGATCCTCGGGCATGGTTAATAGGTTCTACCATCTCACGTACTACGCCTTCTTCTGGTCGTCAAGCGAGGATAGAACGGATGCGTGGATCCGGCACCTGTACTACAATAAAGCACAGGTGAGCCGGTACTCAAGCATTAAGGCTATCGGTAACAGTGTGCGCTGTGTAAAAAATAAATAAAAGATATGTATTATGAAAACAAGATTAATTTTAACGGCAATGGCAATGTTTGTGTTGCATACGGTTTTTGGGCAGGATATTAAGTTCGACTTTCAAAACAAAAAACTTGATACAAATAGAGTAAAAAATCAGAACTTTACTTTCACGATTTCAAACATAAATACATTCAAATATAAAGTATCCGTAAATGGCGAGTTGTTAAATTATCACATGGAAAAACAAACTGATTTTGAAGCTTTATTTATAAAGCTTGCAAAAGATAATAATCTTGCAAAAGATAATGAAGAAAATGAGAAAGAAAAAAATGGTAATACAGCTACTCCA
>JALVZH010000005.1:2932-5367 GCA_027022105.1 Bacteroidales bacterium
TTTTACTCTGATTATTATTTTCAAATTAAAAATTCCGCACAATCATTAAAAACACAAGCAAAACAACAAGAAAAAGTGGATACGGTTTTAATAGATTCTATCTTTCAAAACGCAAAGAAGATTTATTCTTCCGGTATTATCGTTGAATTGGCAAAATTGTATCAGGAGATAGATAAAAGCAGATTTAATTATTATTATTTCCAAGCCAAACCGGACGCCGACGAAATTAAACTTCATATAAGTTTAGTAAATAAAAAAGATAACAACAAAGAAGATATAACAGTACCGTTAATTGTAACCGGAGGCGTTAAAATAGATTTTAGCGGTGGTCTTTTTACTTCAAATCTGGCAAATCATGAATATATTAGTAAGCCGTTTTATAAAAATGATTCTCTTTCGGGTTATCAACTTGTCAAAAAATTTAAACCGAGAAGTTTTGGGGCAGCTACTTATATGCATGTTTATATAAGAAAAAGGTGGATTGTAAACTGTGCTTTTAGTTTAGGTTTTGGTTTAGACCAAGATATGAATATGAATATAATGCCGGGTTTTTCTTTAATCATCGGAAATAAACAACGCTTAATTATCAGTGGCGGCTTAGATTTCTCTAAAATTGACACGCTCTCACCGAATTACAGTGAGAATACAATTTATTCAAAAGAAATAAAACCCGATTATGTAAAAGAATACCGATTTGGTTGGTTTTGGGGAATATCATATAATATTTTCAAAGCAAATAAAAAATAAATCATGAAAAAATTAGTTATCATCATTGTAATTTTATTTTTGAGCATAAACACTTATGCACAAAGTGCAAAAGAGAATTATTTTTCGGCGGTAAAAGCTTACAAAAGCAGCAATTATACCGAAGCTGTACAATATCTGGATAAGGTGGTACAACAATTGGGAAGCACCAATATCAGGGTGCAACCTTTGCTGGTAAAATCTTTGGTGGGCATTAAAGACTGGTGGCGTGCAAAAACGGAAATCGCAAAATACTACAACTTAAATCCCAACACAAAACTTGCCGAATATCAAGAAATAGTGGGTCTTGAAAAAGAGGTGAAAAGCAAAATAAATGAAGAAGAGAAACTTTATTTGATGGTTAAAAATAGCAAGTCAGTTTCAGAATATCAGGTGTATTTAGACCAATTCCCTTACGGTAAATACCGCAACGAAGTTCAGGTTTTGTTAAGCAAACAAAAAGATGAAAACGCCTGGCAAAAAGCAAAGAAAAATGGAAGTATTGCGTCTTATTATAATTATCTGAAAAAATATCCTGAAGGAAAATATGCAAATACTGCCACGGCGAACATAAAAGCTATGGATAAAGAAGCTTACGAGAATGCCGTATCGGAAGGCACGCAACAGTCCTTAAACTACTATCTTAACAATTATCCCCGTGGTGAGTACAGAGATATTGTCAAACGGAAATTGGATGAAAAAATTGAATATGATGTATATATGCATGCCAGAAATCATAATTATATTGAAGATTATGAAGACTACATAAAGAAATATCCCCAAGGCAAATATGCTTCTGAAGTAAACAGGGTCATTGAAGATTATTATTATAAATCCGGGAACAGAGAATTATCATCAAAAAATTATTACAAAGCTTATAACTATTACAATACATATCTTTCCAAATTTCCTTATGGCTCTTACAATGAAGAAGTAAGGAAAAAAAGAAAGAAATCGGAAAAATTATACAATCAAAGAAGTGCTGTTTTCAGTATGATATCTCTTGATTCCGATTATTCTTTCGGGTACAATGCCGGAAGATTGAACAAAGACCGATTGGGAGGTTATGCAAATTTAAGTTTTAATTTTGATATATTTACAGATGCTACCTACACGATTGACAACAATGGAAATAGTAACTTTTCCGGGGATTTTGAGCTGACAGGTGAAGTTCAAAATGCCAGACTTGCCATATCAGGAGGTATTACATACAAAATACTTTATCCAATATGGGGCTACACAGGTATTGGTTTTGGATATTTTCCGCAGTATGAAGAAGCAAAAAAATACGATAATTACCACAACACTTATGAAGATTTTTGGATGAAAAATACAGATGAATCCTCGTATAGTGCTTTTCCTGAAACAGGGTTATTTTTAAAACTATCCGATTCTTTTGTTTTCAAGTACGGAATAATGTATCATAAAGGAATTATTCATCAATTTGGTTTCGGCTGGCAAATTAAATAAAAATTCAAAAATATGATTTGTCTAAAAAATATCATTCTTTTTACAGTCAGCTTGTTTAACGTATTCTACATCTTTGCACTACATTCAGGCTAAATAGAGTCTGTCTATAAAGTCTAATTACCTGTAAATAAATATGTTAAAAAGCTTGCACAGAAAAGTTCTTTTTCATAATTTTGCAAAAAATATAGGATATGAAATTGTTTGCAGACTTGAAAATAAGA
>JALVZH010000006.1 GCA_027022105.1 Bacteroidales bacterium
TCGGATTTTGAGAGTTTTTTAAGGGAATCGAAACTGGAGGATTTTGTCACCTCAAACGTGGATACCGTTCTTGTTTCTACCATACACAAAACAAAAGGAAAAGAGTTTGACAATGTTTATCTGATGTTGA
The DNA here is from genome assembly GCA_027022105.1 of Bacteroidales bacterium. Classification (GTDB taxonomy): domain Bacteria; phylum Bacteroidota; class Bacteroidia; order Bacteroidales; family F082; genus Sulfidibacterium. Next base: position 131 of record JALVZH010000006.1, read on the forward strand.
AAAACTTTTATGCTTACAACGACAGCGACAAACGCAAACTTTACGTGGCAATGACACGGGCCAAAACCACTCTGACCATACACTTAAACAATGACATTTTGAATCGTCTTACGGCAGAAGACCTTGTCAGGGAAACCGATCTTGCTGAATATGACGACAGGGAAACGCTTGTAATGCACCTGACGCACAGGGATGTGAATCTCGGCTACTTTTTTTACCGTCAAAGGATTATGAACAAACTTCAAAGCGGCGACACCCTGCTGTTGAAAGAAAACAGTTGTTACACAAAAGAGGGTGACGAGGTTCTGCGCTTTTCCAAAGCTTTTGCCGGAAGGATGAAAGAACTCGACAGCGAAGGGTATGAAGTTACCGGAGTTACAATCAATTTTATTGTTTACTGGCGGGATGATAAAACCGGAAAAGAGACGAAAATTGTTTTGCCGGAATTGTGGTTGAGGAAGAAAGAGTTAACATCGGATGATGAGGATGAACATGCAGCACAAGTACACGAGTAAAAAAAGTTTTTTGCTTAAAACAAATTATTTCAACAAACCGCTGTTTCAAAAAAGTATCCTACTTTTGCAACCATAAGCAAGGTGGTTCTATTTTATATTTAAATTAATGAAATTCAGGGTAATAATAACTTTTTGGACGGTTCTGTTTTTTGCGATGGCGGGGGTACATGCGCAAAACGGGAATCTGTTTTACAAAAGAATGGAAGGAAACATCGGCGACAGGATTAAGATTACCACACATTTGATTCGGGTTTATGATGATGTTTCGGGAAACTATTTTTACACTTTTAAAGGCGAAGACGGCAAATTGCAATACGGCAAAACCATAGAGTTGAGCGGGAAGATAGCCGACGATACAACACTTTACTTGAAAGAGGTGGGAAAAACCGATTTCAGTTTTGAAGGAAAACTGGAAGACGACCGTTTTTCGGGAACCTGGCGCGACCCTGCCGAAGATACCACAATGCCTTTTGATATGAACACCTATTTTCCCAACGGTTCCGTTGCTTTTGATGTTCACTACCTGAAATCGGAACACCTGCTTGCCAAAAACGACGATACCGCACCGGAAGCCAATATTGAGTTGGTTTTGATTTGGCCCGAAGAGGGATATTTTATGCCCGAGGTGGTCGATTCGGTAAAAAAGTACATCACCAACGCTTTTTACGGCGAAAATTTCAAAATATCACAACCCGACTCTATGCTCGTCAGTTTTGAGAAAGAGTATTACGATCAGTTTGAAAAACAGGCCGGTGAGTTGTACAAAAAATATCACCGTGTTTTTAACTGGGAAAAGATGATAACCATGTCGGTTGTGTTTAATTCCAATTATCTCGTTACATTGGAATATCTTCGTTATGCTTTCAGCGGAGGGAGCCATGGTATGACCAACACCTCATACGACGTTGTTAACCTGCGCGACGGAAGCCTTATTAGTTACCGCGATGTGTTCCGTGACAATGCGGAAGATTCGTTGTCGGCACTTCTTACAAATCAAATTAAAAACGAGTACAATATTTCAGGTGATTTATCGCTGAAAAAAGCAGGATTTTTTAAAGACACCATAGTCCCCAACAGAAATATTTATGTAAACGGCAATGGCGTGGGCTTTGTTTACAACAGCTACGAAATTGCACCTTTTTCACAGGGAACCATTTCCGTTTTCCTGCCGTTTAATCAAATCAAAGGCCTTATTAAAAAGGGTACGCCGGTATATCAGCTGGCACAAGGAGAGTGAGGGGGATGTTTGATGTATTATGTTTTATCAGCCATAGGCAGACACGTGTTATATTTTTGATGTTCAAAAGTTCAAAGGTTTCGGGTATCAGGTTGCCTCAGGGTTTTTCGGGAGGAAAAACCTTTTAGGTCGCGGTTGGCGGTACGGGGGGAGACCCGAAAGGTCGAAAACAAAGCATAAAAGACTGTAAATAAGCAATGAGCAACACTCAATCAGCCTGCGGCAGACAAGTGCTCAATGAACAAGTAAGTATGAGAAACACAACCTACACTACACCCCATAATTCAGAGGGCGCCGCCTGAGGTGGATTGGAACATAACAAAACCGGTGAAAATGTTGTGTTAATTTTTTTCAGAATTTTCTCAACCTGACGGAGGCCTGCCCTCAAATCAGCGTCCAATCCGTCAGGTTTGCAGGCGCACCCGAAATGTTTTCTGTACAGTATGTTGAATTGGAGTTGAAGCACGAGGGGAGATTCATCTCCGCCTAAGGCGGATCTGAATTATGAGGGATTGGAGGCATGAGGTTACTACCGGTGTTGATATATCTGAAACAAAAAAAAAGTGCGGAGCACTGAAATATTATTAGCACCGTACGCAGCTCTGCGGAGTGCGGTGCGGAAATGAATTGAATTCAGGTTTTGGCGGATTCTGAGTGAGCCGATAAGAAGGCCTGTGAAGGAAGCGGCTCACGAAGAATCTACGATTGATTTAATCACCTGTATGTTGATTTGCGACAAAGTGTTTATTAAGAAAAAGATAAAGGCAAAAATTATGACAAAACCGGGGATATGATGTAAGATATCCGATGTAAGACATTAGAATTAAGAACGGGAAGCTGCGGCAGGGATGGAAGCGGCAGCCCGCAGGCGGCAGGGCTTGTGAGGCTTGCGGCGAGGAGGCTGAGCGGTGAGCGAAGACCCACAGCCGCACTTTAGCCGAACAGCCCTGCCGGCGAGGACTATAGCGGACAGCAGATTGCGATACCATAAGGTATGCAACTACAAGCCTGCCCGGCCGCCCTGACAAACATCAATCATAAAATATTTTTTACCTGCCTGACAAATGTAAAAAGTTGTATATTTGCTCTCAATTCAGACTAAATAAAAATAAGATATGCCCTTTTATCAGGTACGGGGAAAAATCCCCCCGAAAAGACACATTACCTTCAGAAAAGAAGACAAAAGTTTGTTTACCGAAGAGGTGGTTTCCACCGAAGGTTTTTCTGACATCTATTCAATTATTTACCACCACTACCCGCCTACAATAGTTTTGGAAAAGGGCGAACCGTGGTCGGTGGCTCCGAAAATTGCAGTGGCCGAGAACATGCAAAACCGGGCTTTCAACGGTTTTTCGGTACCGCCCGAAGAAGATTATCTGAAAAGCAGAAAAACCGTATTGATGAACGATGAGGTGCGTATTTCGCTTGCGGCACCAAAAAAGGGAAACCGCGACTACTTTTTCAAAAACGCCTTTTATCACGAGATGATTTTTGTGCATAACGGTTCAGGGGTTTTAAAAACAGTTTACGGGCCGCTTCCTTTTGAGAAAGGCGACCATTTAATTGTCCCCAAGTCAACCATTTATCAGATTGAATTCAACGGCGAAGAGAACAGGCTTTTTATTGTGGAGTCGGCTTATCCGTACCGTTTTCCCAAAAGGTATGTAAACAGGGAAGGACAGTTGCTGGAACATGCGCCGTTTCATGAGCGCGATTTGAAAACACCCGGAGAATTGGAAACGCATGATGAAAAAGGCAGATATGAGGTCTTGATAAAAAGGGGAGACAAGATTTTTCCTTACGTTTACGGTTCCCATCCGTTTGATGCCGTGGGCTGGGACGGGCACCTTTACCCTTATGCCTTTTCCATTTACGATTTCGAGCCCATCACCGGACGGTTGCACATGCCGCCGCCCATTCACCAGACGTTTGAGACGCCTGCCTTTGTTACCTGCGCCTTTGTGCCGCGCCTGTACGATTATCATCCCGAGGCCATTCCGGCGCCCTACAACCACAGCAATGTGGATTCGGACGAGGTACTCTATTATGTTGACGGCGATTTTATGAGCCGCAACGATATCAAACCCGGAAACATTACCCTGCACCCCATGGGACTTCCCCACGGCCCGCAACCCGGCGCCACCGAACGCAGTATCGGTAAAAAAGAGACAAAAGAGTATGCCGTAATGGTTGACACCTTTAAACCTTTGAAACTTACCCAAACGGCACTGGAAATAGAAAACAAAGATTATTATAAAAGCTGGAAATAAATTAACAAAGAATTATGGACAACAACACTGAATTTTTACCAATTAACGGTACCGACTATGTTGAATTTTATGTAGGAAATGCCAAGCAGGCAGCCCATTATTACCAGAGTGCCTTCGGATTTCAACCTTTGGCTTATGCAGGGCTGGAAACCGGATTAACCGACAGGACTTCCTACGTTTTGCGTCAGGGTAAGATAACCTTTGTACTTACTGCAGGTATGAATCCCGACTCACCGGTTACAAAACACCAAAGCAAACACGGCGACGGTGTAAAAGTGATTGCATTGTTGGTGGACGATGCCCGTGCCGCTTACGAAGAGACAACCAAAAGGGGAGCCGAAGGCGTGGAAGAACCCACCGTTCATAAAGATGAAAACGGAGAGGTGGTTACCGCTTCCATTAAGACCTATGGAGAAACGCTGCACGTTTTTGTAGAGAGAAAAAATTACAACGGCGTGTTTCTGCCCGGATTTGTAAAATGGGAACCGGAATACAAACCCGAAGATACCGGATTGCTTTATGTTGACCACATTGTGGGAAATGTTGACTGGGGCGAAATGGACAAAGTAGCCGATTTTTACAGAACCGTAATGGGTTTCGATCAGTTGATTTCATTTGACGACAAAGATATTTCCACGGAATACACGGCTTTAAAAAGTAAGGTGATGGCCAACCGCAATCTGCGTATTAAATTCCCCATTAACGAACCGGCCAAGGGTTTGAAAAAATCGCAGATAGAAGAGTTTCTCGACTTTTACATCGGCCCCGGCCCGCAACATGTGGCCATGGCTACCGACGACATTATCGCCACCATTGCCGCCCACCGCGCCAGAGGCGTTGATTTTCTCGATGTTCCCGATACCTATTACGACGATGTAACAAATCGCGTGGGAACCATTGAAGAGGATATCGAAACCCTGAAAAAATATAAGATTCTGATAGACCGGGATGACGAAGGATACCTTTTGCAACTTTTTACCAAACCGGTTCAGGACAGACCCACTTTCTTTTTTGAGATTATCCAGCGAAAAGGAGCAAAATCGTTTGGAAAAGGGAATTTTAAAGCATTGTTCGAATCCATTGAACGTGAACAGGCCAATCGCGGTACTTTGTAAAAATTTACCTGTTTAAAGTATTTATACTTAGATGAATTATAAAATATTGGAAACCAGAAAAGTGAATGTCTTTTTAAATAAACC
>JALVZH010000007.1 GCA_027022105.1 Bacteroidales bacterium
ATCTCTTCTTTCCGTTTTTAGTTTATTGATTCTTTTTAGCATGTTACCGGCACAAACGCCGCCGAAAAAATTTTCAGTTCGCTGGCGATTGAGTTACAATAGCTTCTCCATGAATGATTTAAAAGACTATAATACGAATATTAGGAATTATTACCATAACCATAAAATCGATTTGCAAACAACAGATAATTTCCCCGATTACTTTGGAATTTTAGGCGAATTTTATTTCAATAGCCTTAATCCCCCCTATGGATTTTTTATTGAGCACACTTCCACAGGCAGTCGACTTGCTTATCGTGACTATTCCGGCCGACTAACCGTTGATATACTGGTCCGACGCTTTTCGGCAGGCCTTTTTACGGAAAAAGAGATATGGTACAAAAATACTTTTTCACTCTTGGCTTCTGTACACATTAGTGTTTTTCAGAGCCAGTTGGTTCTGAAAGAGGACCTAAGAATAGGCGACTATTCGAATATTGAGCATTTGAAATTTATCGGCTATGGTTTAGGGTTCGAGCCGAATATGATTTTACGAAAAAAGATGGGGTTATTTTTGATAAGTTTAAACTTGGGCTATCAGTTGGATATACCGATTTTTGATTTAAAAGAATCCGAAACAGACAAAAAATTGAGTCACTCAAATAACTATGTAAATCCTCAATGGAAAGGCCTGCGAAGCGGAGTTAGTGTGGGAATTGATTTTTAATAAACCTCTTTACGGTGGGCAATGCGTACAATAGTAATAAGTAAAATATCATTTTCTCTTAGATAGATAATTCTGAAATTCCCGGCTCGTTTTCTATATTTTCCCTTATAGCGCCCTTTAAGTGCTTTGTCACCAGTGAATCTTCCGTTTTCAAGATCTTTTAATTTATTATAAATTAATTGCTGATTTTTTTTATCTATCCTTGTCAGTTCTTTTATAACTGCTTGTGGAATGATTATTTTATACATTATTCCAAGCCAAGTTGTTTAGCGACTTCCTCTAAAGTATAAACTTTAGTCTTTCCGCTTTTAACCTCATCGATTCGTTTATCCGCAATAATTTCATCTAACCGATCAAAATATGCGCTAATTGCTTTTTCAATAAGATAGGTTCTGCTTCTTTCCAATTCTTTGGCATAATTATCCAACTCTTTTAAAAGCGATTCGTTTATTCTAATATTGATTGCTTTTTTCATGATCTCACCTCGTATACTCTTGTAGATACAATATACCACAAAGATTTACAAATTGCAAAGATAACCGAATAAATAAGCATAGAATTCGCTCAAAAAAAATATAATTTGATAAAAAAAGAAAAAATTACGCTTAAATGGATTCAAAAAGCGGCCTAATAACAAAAAAAGGGCTGCAGATTCGATTATCCCTGCAACCCTTTGATTTTAAAAGTGCCGAGGGCGGGACTTGAACCCGCACGGCTCAAAAGAGCCAAGGGATTTTAAGTCCCTTGTGTCTGCCAGTTCCACCACCTCGGCACGGAAAAATTTTTTATTATATTTGAGGCGACGGCCGG
>JALVZH010000008.1:0-1304 GCA_027022105.1 Bacteroidales bacterium
GTCCCGCGGTATCAATGATGACTACGTTCTTGCCATTGTTTTTTGCATAGCTGATGGCATTTTTGGCAATCTCAACCGGGTTTTTATTCCCCTCTTCGGTATAAACCTCAACGCCAACCTGCTCGCCAAGCACTTTAAGCTGGTCGATAGCGGCGGGACGGTAAACGTCGCCGGCCACCAGCAATACCTGACGGCTCTTTTTGTTTTTCAGATAGTTGGCCAGTTTTGCCGAAAAAGTGGTTTTACCCGAACCCTGCAAACCGGCAATCAGAATTACCGCCGGGCTCCCTTTCAGGTTGATGTCCTCATGTTTGCCACCCATCAGTTCCGCCAGCTCGTCATGAACTATTTTCACCATCATTTCACCCGGCTTAACGGCAGTAAGCACATTGGCACCGAGTGCTTTCTCTTTTACCTTGTTGGTAAACTCTTTTGCTATCTTGTAGCTTACGTCCGCTTCTATCAGCGCTTTTCGTATCTCTTTTATAGATTCGGCTACGTTTATTTCCGTAATCCGGCCGTGGCCTTTGAGTATTTTAAACGATCTGTCTAACCTGTCACTTAAACCTTCAAACATAATTCAGATAATTATTTTATCAACGATTTTTAAGTTTGCAAAAATAGGAAAAAAGATACCATGTACGGGTTATATTTTAAGCGGTAGTTTTATCGTTAATTTTGTTCAGGGTTAATAACTGTTTTTTTATTTTTTTGGGCGGACTAACGGGCTGTTCGCTTGTAGTCCTCGCCGGCAGGGCTGTTCGGCTAAAATGCGGTTGCGGGGTCTTCGCTCACCGCTCAGCCTCCTCGCCGCAAGCCTCACCAGCACTGCCGCCTGTGGGCTACCGCTACCATCCCTGCCGCTACTTCCCGTTCTTAATCCGAATGTCTGATATCGGTTTTCTTACATCCAACATAATACATCCAAATTCGTAAACACCGCACCAAAACCTGACAAACCGAATGCTGATTTGCAGACCGGTTCCCTTGAATCACGCAGGTTTAAAAATACTCCGGGATACAACCTGTTTTGATATTTGATTGTCAAAAGACTTAATGAAATGAATTAAATAATGAAAAGCAAAAGTAATGTTTTTTAATGTAACGGTACGGCGGATATTTTATATTTCAAACGTTTTAACCGTGATAAAAATTTTTTAAATCAGTTAAAAAACATTACTTTTGCTGCCGTTTTAACCTTAATGAAAAAGAGAATTTTATGAAAAAGAGAACTTTACTGGCAATTGCTTTGCTTTTGTCGTTTGCTTTTAATGTATGGGCCGGCAAAGTGAGTAAATCGATGG
>JALVZH010000008.1:1314-13216 GCA_027022105.1 Bacteroidales bacterium
TCGATGGCTGAAAAGACAGCCGTTAATTTTTATTTCCAGAAAATCAACCAGTATGGAAATGGAATAAACTATTACGATTTAAGCATTACTGAGAGCTATCTGGTTGAAAATGCCTATTATGTAATTAATTTTGACAAAGGATGGGTTGTGGTGCCTGCCGACGATGCAATGGTACCCGTTATCGGTTATAATGCCGACGGACATTTTCCGGCACCACCGGAGCAGTTGCCCGCCTTTAAAAGCTGGATGCAGACTTATGTTGACCAGATTGCTTTTATTCGTGATCACAGTATTGAACCCGATGATGCCACTGCCCGTATGTGGCAGGTTTACGAAGGCGACTGGCAAAACATTACGCTAGACGGCGAACGCGATGTGGACCCGTTGTTAACCTGTACCTGGAACCAGGACGATCCGTACAATTACCGTTGTCCTGAGGATGCCACAGGTCCTGGCGGGCATGTTTATGCCGGATGTGTTGCTACTTGTATGTCGCAAATTATGTATTACTGGCGTTACCCCAATCAGGGAACCGGATTTTTCCAGTACTATCAGTCACCTTACGGAATCATTTCAGCCAACTTTGATACTACCTATAACTGGAACGGAATGACCGACGTTATCAGCAATGACTATCCATGGGAAGTAGCGCTTATCAGCTTTCATGCAGGCGTTTCGGTGCGCATGAATTACGGTCCCGACGGATCGGGTGCTTACAGCCAGGATGTTCCTGCTGCACTGATTAACCGTTTTAATTATGCCAGTACTGCTCAGTACCTTGAAAAAAGCAACTACCCCAATTCAACATGGGAAAATATGATTCAGGATAATCTGGACGACGGCAAACCGCTCTATTATTCCGGGAGAAGCAGCGACGGCGGCCATGCATTTGTTTGCGACGGATATCAGTTGGGCACGCCAAACCTCTATCACTTTAATTTCGGCTGGAGCGGCTCCGGTAACGGATTTTACTCGCTTTCCGATGTCGGCGGATTTCACAATCAGCAGGCTTTTGTACGTAACATTTATCCCGGCGATGCCAACTACCCCTACATTGCTTCGGGTGCCGATACGCTTACTACACTTGCAGGTTCGTTTACCGACGGCAGCGGCCCGGTTGACGACTACCCCGCAGGTGTTAATGCATCATGGCTCATCTCTCCCCAAACGGAATTTGATTCCATCACAAGCATCACGTTGACATTTGTAAAATTCAATCTGGCCACCACCGACACGCTGGTTGTTTACGACGGCGGCACAACAAACAGCCCCGTTTTGGGACGTTATACCGGCGACCAGGTTCCCGCAGCTATGACATGCTACAACAATCAGGTGCTGGTTACTTTAAATACCGTCGGAACCGCGCCCGGATTCAGAGCCGAGTACTCCACCTCTTCGCCTACATGGTGCAGCGGTTCCACCACCTATTCCGATCCTACGGGAACCATTACCGACGGTAGCGGCGACTTTTATTATAACAACAGCACAACCTGTGTTTTCGTACTGCAAAATCCCGAAGGCGTTCGTTATACTTTGGATTTTACCGAATTTTCAACCGAAGAGGGACATGACATCCTTAAAGTTTACAACGGAAGCAATCAGGTGGTTGCCGAACTGTCGGGACATGACCTGCCCGATCCGGTAATTGTTGAAACCAATACCGTATTTATGACATGGAATACCAACAGCTCGGTAAGAGACCAGGGATGGACACTGAACTACACCATCGACGGGGTGGGTATTGAAGAAAACAACCGGTACGAAAACATGAACATCTTCCCCAATCCTTCAAACGGAATGCTCAATGTTTCGTTCGACATTGAAAACGCAAGAAACCTAGAAATAAACCTGATGAACATGAACGGTCAGGTTGTCCGCCACGATGCCGTTGAAATGTTTGACGGTCATTATCAAAAAGCGTTCGACCTGAGCAATGAAGCAAAAGGAATTTATCTGTTGAGCATTGTAAGCGACAAGGGTAAGACTAACAAAAAAGTGGTTCTCAGGTAATAATATTCAGATTGAAATAATAAAAAAACCGGCCGATTGGCCGGTTTTTTTATTATTCGTATTTTTGAGGGGCTACACAATCAGTGATATTGCCCCCCTATGACCCGTGAAAGAAAATATCTTATTCTCGTCATGCTGGTAATTGTTCCTGCCGGGTTTTATACAAAATTTTATTCGGGTCAGTTTGAATTTACGGTACACAACTACCTTGGCGGGTTTTTTTACGAGATATTCTGGATACTCCTTTTTGTAATGCTTTTTCCCCGTGCGAAAGCCTCGACGGTAGCACTGACGTTTTTTGTTGCCACCTGCGGAATCGAATTTCTTCAGTTGTGGCATCCGCCGTTTTTGGAACTGTTGCGCAGCAATTTCATCGGAAGAACCATTCTCGGCAACTCATTTACATGGTATGACTTTCCATGGTATCTTGCCGGAAGTCTGGCAGGATACCTCTTGGCAACAGGCATAAAAAAAGCGGCCCGGAAGCCGCTTTAATAAAAGCAGATGCTTTTTATATGGTCATAATATCTCTTTCCTTGGATTCGAGGGTTTTATCAATTTTCTCAATGTATTGATCCGTCAGTTTTTGAATCTCGTCTTCAAGTCGTTTGGTTTCGTCTTCCGAAAGACCCTCTTTTTCCAGTTTTTTTGCTTCGTCGTTTCCGTGCCGGCGGGCATTCCGTACTCCTATCTTGGTTTCTTCGGCCACCTGTTTGGCTTTTTTTACCAGTTCGCGGCGCCGTTCTTCCGTAAGCGGAGGAACCTTTATACGCAACTGGTCACCCTCGTCGCTGGGGTTAAAGCCCAGGTTGGCATTCATTATGGCCTTCTCTATTTCATAAAGCGTACTTTTATCAAATGGCTGTACCACAATCGAGTATGGGTCGGGGGTATTGATGTTTGCCGTTTGTTCAATGGGCGTCATCACCCCGTAATAGTCAACCCTTACCCCACTTAACATATTGGGGTTGGCCTTGCCTGCACGTATTTTCTGGAACTCTTTTTCCAAATGCCTCAAAGCATGTTCCATCTGTTCTTTTACCTCTTCGAGGACTAACATTGCATCATCGCTCATATCGCTAATCTTTTGGTGAGCAAATTTACAATTTCCGTTGTAAAATACAAGATTGGCGGCAGGAAATTTTGTAAGTGAAAATGGGGGGATAATTTTCATGTAAACCCAAAATGTATCTATTTGTTTTTCTTTCTAACAGGTGCAAGCAACAGATAAAAAATCCATGCAAACCATGAGATGAATATTACAGCCAATATCCAAGCCAACTTTTCCCTGCCGCTTGTTTTACGTGAAAATAAAATATCCGTTGGTTTCGGGTACCGGTTCGGTTTTCAAAAGAGGAAAAAGAAGGATTGACCGCCTGTTTACGGATAGTGACCCGACCTTTCGGGTCGCCGTGGGGTATGCGGGGTGAGATCCGAAAGTTCGAAAATAATCCGTTATCCTTTTCCAAATTTCGAATTTCTTCCTTTCTCTTTTCCGACCTGCATGGCCTGCTTGTTGATGTCCCGGATAAGGGCCGCGGGAGAGGAACACGGGCAAGCCGGCGCACCCGGCCGGGATAAAAAACCGCTTATAAAATCTTTGTAATTTGAAAATAATACTTTCAAATTACAAAGAAATTTATATTTTTGCTAAAAAAAATTTGAAAAACCATGAAATTTATTGAAAGGCAGGTTTCACGGAATATTGAGAATTACCTGAAACATTTTCCTGCCGTTGCAATTTTCGGCCCGAGGCAATGTGGAAAATCCACTTTGGCCAAATCTGTTATTAAAAACACTCCTGACAGCTTGTATCTTGATTTGGAAGACCCCGATGACCTTGTAAAACTGGAAGAGCCATCTTTGTTTTTCAAACAATATGGCGACAAATTGATATGTTTGGATGAAATACAGCGTGTTCCTGAATTGTTCCCCTTATTAAGAAGCGTTATTGACAGACAGGAACGTAACGGACAATTTCTTATTTTGGGGTCAGCTTCCCCCGATTTGATCAAACAAAGCAGTGAAACTCTTGCCGGAAGAATAATATATCAGGAGTTAACCCCTTTTATAATTCCTGAGATCCCATTTATGCAAGACGATAAACTAAATGATAAATATTGGATTCGCGGTGGTTATCCACGTAGTTATTTGGCAGAAAATGACATGATTAGCAACAAATGGAGAAAAAGTTTTATTGCAACTTTTTTGGAAAGAGATATTCCTAATCTGGGTATCTATTATCCCCCGGCAATGATGAAAAAGTTGTGGCAAATGCTTGCCCATATTCAGGGACAGTTAATTAATTATGTTCAATTGGGAAACTCGTTGGGCGTAAGTCACACAATGGTCAGAAACTACCTTGAAGTTTTACATCAAACCTATATGATTCGTATATTAAGGCCTTATCAGGGGAACTTAAAAAAAAGGCTGGTAAAAACACCGAAGGTGTATATCAGAGATACGGGCATATTACACTCTTTATTGAACATTGAGAATTTCGATATGCTTTACGGACATCCTGTTGCCGGTGCTTCGTGGGAAACATTGGTAATTGAAAATATTTTGGGTAATACGGAAGGGTTTCTTGCCTCTTTTTTCCGTACATCGGGTGGTAATGAAATAGATTTAATACTCGAAAAAGGCAATAAAAAATATGCTGTTGAATGCAAGTTGTCTTCTTCACCAAAACTTACGGCGGGTTTTTATCATGCAGTTGATGAATTGGAAACAGAGCATACCTGGGTAGTTGCTCCTGTTGATACTCCTTTTATGGTTAAAAAAAATATTACCATAACACCTTTGAATGAACTTATAAAAGTTCTTAAGGGATTATAAAATATACGGAACGCATTTACTGCTTACGAAACAGCGACAATGTTACCGCCGGAAACATTAAAAGAACCGATAAAAACCTTAAAATGCCTATTGTTCGTTACGTACATGTTCCCCGCAGGCTGCTTTTGACTTCAACATATTGGTATTACCCCGTGTTCAACCTTTCAAGTCTCTCCCCGCAAGGCACGCGGCGACTTGAAAGGTTATTTCCGGTGCACACCCAATAGCCGACTTATCAAAACCATTGTAATTTCAACGAGATGCAAACATAAAACCAAACCCTTTAGCAACTCAGGACGCAGTTACTCAATCACACATTCGTCACCGCATCCCTTCATCCTTTCGTCCCCTCGTTTCCTCGTCCTTTCATTTATCAAATTCCGTCAGTAAAAAAATCAACCGTTCCAATTGGGAAGCGGCTTCGCGGGATGTACAATCGAAATTGTTCACATTCATCGAAAAGGCTATTTCTCTTCCCGACCTGGTGGTTAAGTAACCGGCATATGCTTTAACACGACTAATGGTTCCGCTTTTTACCCTGACTCCGGTTGCGGTATTATTCAGGATATTTTCCACGGTACCCGTTTTGCCCGCTATGGGAAGCGAGTTGTAAAACTCTTTGAAATAATTGCTTCTGTTTTTCATGTAATTCAGAAGAAATATCATTTGAACGGCATTAACGGCGTCGTAATGGGAAAGTCCGCTACCGTCGTAAACGGACAAACCCTGCGTATCCATCCCCTTTTTTTCCCAGAAAGAAACCATGGAATCGGCGCAGGCAACTACCTCTTTTTTTGCTCCTGACTGTTCGCCGGATGCAAGCAGGCAATGCTCGGCAAACAGGTTGATGCTGTGCGTGTTGGTCTGTTTAATAATGCTGTCCAAAGAGGGTGATTTCTTTACATAAAAAATCCGGTATTCCGTTGCCGGCAGTTGTTTTCCTTCCATTTCCAGTCGCCTTACAGTGGTGGCTTCTCCTGTGACAATCACATTGTTGGCTCTTAATACGGAATCGAGTTGAAGGGCGGCAAGAAATGCCGGGTCGGGTGAGGCCGCTTTTACGGCAAAATTTTTCCTGTTAACCGGCAGTTCTCCTTTTAAAATCAGGTGGTTGGAATAGGGTGCCCCGAAAACATAAGCATTGTCATAAGAAATGGTATCGGCTGTTACATAATTTTCGAATGTAAGTCCCGGCAGGCCGTGCACCAGGCCTGTAATTTCCGCCGTGTCACCATAATTTCCCGTGTCGAAAAGAATGGAAAAATAATTGTCATATACTGTAAGTCCGTTTGGCGAAGCCCCGTAATACTGCCCCATATTTTGCCACGACCATGTGGGCGGCGTGCTGTTCCTGTCGAAATACCTTGCATCGGCAATAACGCTTCCCGAAACCGAATCTATGCCAAGGTTTTTAATTTTTTCGAGAAATTCCACGAGGAATTGTTTCCCTTTTGTTTCTTCAAAATATTTCGAGCCCAAAGCCGGGTCTCCTCCGCCAATGATAATGAGGTTTCCGTCGAGATAATGCAGCTTTTTATGAAGGGTTCCCGTGTAAGCAAGCTTTGTTTTAAAAGTATAATCCGGCCCGAGGACTTCCAAAGCGGTTGCCGTTGTCAGAAGTTTTAAGGTGGAAGCGGGTTTTAATGATTTATAAGGATTATACGCTGCAATAACCTCCCCCGTATTCAGGTCCTGGGCCAAAAACGAAAAAACAGCGGTTTTAAATGCATCACAATGTGCTGTTTCTTCTGTTCCCGACTGTAAATTCTCTTTTTTTCCGTTTAACGCTTTGTGAACAGTACAGGCATCCGTAAGTATCAAAACAACAAACAGCAGAGCGCTTAACTTTCTCATTTAAAATGAATTTTAATTTCTGTTAAAGCAACAAAAATAAGGATTATCCTGTTTGAAGAATGGCGGGGTTAAAAAACTTTTTTAAAGTCTCAACAACCGGATGGATTATAAAATATTTATTGCAAAACATTTCAGGGTATTTTTATTTTAGCACAATATTTAAAAAAGCGTATTATCGCCAAATGGAAAATTACGGACTATTATCAATTCTGCCGCCTTTGCTGGCAATTATTCTCGCCCTGAAAACGAAACAGGTTTACATTTCGCTGGTACTCGGTATCTGGCTGGGGTGGCTTATTGTCAGCGACTGGAATGTGCTGACCGGAACCATTGCCACCATCGACGGATTTGTGGATGTTTTTAAATCGCCGGGCAATACCCGCACCATTATGTTTAGCGCGCTGGTGGGTGCACTGTTGATGTTTATACAATATTCGGGCGGTGTTCAGGGATTTATTTTAAAAATAAACAACCTGCTGGAACGCTTTGAAAACGGAAAAAAGGGCAACAGCCGCACATGGGTGCAACTGTTTGCCATGTTTACAGGCCTTATTTTGTTTATCGAAACCAGTATCAGCGCCCTTACCACCGGCACGCTCTACCGTCCGGTTTTCGACAAGTTGAAAATTCCGAGGGAAAAACTCGCATACATAGCCGATTCTACCGCAGCGCCCTCTTCCATACTGATACCTTTAAATGCCTGGGGTGCTTTTATTATGGGGCTGTTGATTACCCAGGGCATAGCCTCTCCGCTTACTACCCTGGGAAATGCAATACTGTACAATTTTTATCCAGTTGCAGTTATAGGGCTTACGGCTTTTGTTATTCTTTCGGGAAAAGATTTCGGGCCCATGGCTGCGGCTGAAAAACGTACCCGCGAAACAGGCAAACTGCTCAACGACGGTGCCCGTCCCCTGATATCCGACGAGATTACATCCATGCAAATGAAAGAGGGCATAAAACCGCGAGCCGTAAACATGATTCTTCCTTTGGCTGTAATGATATTGATGATGCCCGTTACTTTGGCATATACAGGTTGGAACCTTGTGGAAGGCTACACCTCTTGGACTGATTATCTTATAAAGGCACTGGGGCACGGTTCCGGCTCTTCGGCGGTACTCTACTCGGTAACAGCTTCGCTGCTTGTTGCCATGGTTTTGTACAGGACTCAGGGGATTATGAAAACAAGAAAAATGGTTGATATTGCACTCAAAGGCATTAGCGAATTAATACCGCTGGCACTGCTGATGATGCTGGCATTTGCCATAAGCAATATTTGCAACAGGCTGGGAACCGGCGATTATGTGGCGCATTTTTCAGAGGGCTGGCTGTCGCCGAAATTTCTTCCGGTGCTTGTATTTATCCTCTCCTCATTTATTGCTTTTTCCACGGGAACATCGTGGGGTACTTTTGCCATAATGATGTCTATAGTGGTTCCCATGGCACAATTGCACGGAGCCAACCTCTATCTGATAATAGCCGCTACCCTGGGCGGGGGTGTGTTCGGCGACCACTGTTCTCCCATTTCCGACACCACAATTATTTCGTCCATGGCCTCGGCTTCCGACCATATTGACCACGTAAAAACGCAGTTGCCCTACGCTTTGGTTTCCGGTGCGGTTACCGCTTTAATCTATCTTATATTGGGTTTTGTAATGTAGCATTGCTTTTGTTGCAAAACAAAAAAACCGGCTGCAGGCCGGTTTTTATTTTTATGGAAATAAAACGGTTATCGTTTTCTTTTGTATTCGTAATCTTTTCTTTCCAATTCATATTGGCGTTTTACCACCTTTTTAAATTCGTTAAACAGTTCGGTTACCGCCTTTACGGCATCCGTGTTTTCTTCGGCAAGCAAAACTTTTTTGCTTTTTAAATCAATGGAGGCGCTAACGGTGTAAACTGCTGCCGATTTGTTAAAAATAACTTCAAGGGTTAACGGTTTGTCGTATTTCTTAAAGAGGTCATTATAAAATTCAACTTTTGATTTTATGATGTTTTCAACCTCCTCACGAATGTTTTCTTCAACTTCTTTAATGTTTTTAATAATTAATTGTACCATATTTTCAAATTTTAAATTCGCATTTTATGTATCAATTTCCGTTCCAATGGTATAAGCCGGTGCTTTCAGGATTTTGTTTTTTTATACAATCTTCAAAAGCTTTTATTGTGTTAACGAAATGTTTTGGTACGGAAACATATTATAGCTACTTTTGCCGTGCCGGTTCCGGGATTTACTTACTCTCTACTTGCACGGTTTTTAATTATTTTTCCGGAACCGGTTTTTAATGAATTTATCAGGTTTATTTTTTTATGAAAAACAGATCGAAAACACTTCCGTATATCCTTGTAACACTGCAACTCTCAAGTCTGATATATCTCATTTTTTCAGGCCCTAAAATCGCACAGGGATGGGCAGGATTAGTGTTGGAAACAGCCGGTATTTTACTCGGACTGATTGCCATTTATGTGGCCGGTATTCACAATGTGAATGTGGCACCGCTTCCAAAATCCGGCGGCAAACTGATTACCACAGGGCCCTATGCCCTCATAAGGCATCCCATGTATCTGGCGCAGGTTGTTGCGCTGGTTCCGCTGGTTTTCGATTACCCGACACCCTTGCGTACCGGTGTTCTGATACTGCTTTGTATTGTGCTGATTATCAAAATAGAAGTAGAAGAAAAAGGATTGATTGAACAGTTTGGAAACGATTACATTGAGTATAAAAAGAAAACAGCGAGAGTTCTTCCTTTTGTTTATTGAGAATGCAATTTTGTCATATCTGAAATTTAGTCACCCTGTGCGTGGCTGGCATATTAATTGATAAGGGCAGTGCTAAAAATAATATTTGTATAGTTTATGACGGAAATGGCATTGAAAGAGATTACTTCGCACGATGAATTGTTACAGACCCTGGATGAGAAAGGCAAGAATTATGTTTTATTATATAAAAAGGGGTCTGAAACCAGTGATTGCAGTTACAAAAACATAGAAAAAGCCACAAGTACCGTTAAAAATGTAAATGTGGTGGCGGCAGATGTGACACGGGTTCGCGATATCCATCCCAAATACAATGTTACATCGGCTCCTTCGCTGCTTGTTTTTGACGGGAAAAACTTTACAAAAATAGTAAAGGGTTGTAACGATGAAGGATATTACAAATCGCTGTTTGAGAATGCACTCTATACAGCCACAACTCCCGACGGAGAGCAAAAGCCGCAAAAACGGGTAACGGTTTATTCAACACCCACCTGTACCTGGTGCAATGCCTTGAAAACACATCTGCGCAAAAACGGTATCCGCTTTACCGACATTGATGTATCCAAAGACCAGAAAGCTGCCGAAGCCATGGTGCGCAAAAGCGGGCAGCAGGGCGTTCCGCAAACCGATATCAACGGCGAAATCATCGTGGGATTTGATAAAAAGAAAATAAATACTTTGTTGGGAATACAATAAAACCGTTTATCAAGTTGAGAAACAATTTTAGAAGAATAAATTATTAACAATAAAAAATTATAAGAAAATGAAAGAGTTACAGCCATTAAACGAAAACGTATTATTGGATATTACCGAAGACAGCACCGAACAGAAAACCCCGACCGGTATCATTATACCCGATACCGCCAAAGAAAAACCACAATACGCAAAAGTGGTTGCAATCGGTAATATTGAGAATCCCGGAATTGCCGTAGGCGACACCGTAGTGTATAAAAAATTCTCGGGTACCGAGTTTGAGTTCGAGACAAAAAAATACCTTATCGTACCTTATGCCGATTTACTGGCTAAGATTGTTGAAACCGAAGAAATTTAAGGTTGAGGTTTTAAATACTTTTTATAAAAAAGGGCTGCCGGTGGGTGGCTCTTTTTTTGTTCAGAAATTCAGAGTTCCAAGGTTGCAGGTTGTCGGTAAAAACATGAGATTCCGTCTCCGCCTAAGGCGGATCGGAATTGGGACGCGGGAGAGGAATACATAATATACATATACTCTATACCTCACAATTCAGAGGAAACTGCCGGGGTGGCATGAGCGACGGAGTTTCCGATGAATCCCCGAATGCTTTCCATACCGCATGTTGGATTGGAAAAGAAACACGTTAGGATGTATTATGTTTTATGTGATATTTTTGATGTGATATTTTTGATGTGATATTTTTGATGTAATATGTTTGATGTAAGATATCAGATATTAGACATTAGAATTAAGAACGGGAAGTTGCGGTAGGGTGGAAAGCGGTAAATTGCGATGCCTGAAAGCATGCAACTGCAAGCCCGGCTGCCCAAAAAAATATCATACCGGAAAATTAACCCAAAAAAATCTAGGCATTCTTCAAAACGTAAAGAAATTATTCGGATATTTGCAGCCGTTTTTTATAATTTATTTATTAATCTAAAAATTAATTAGTTATGCCGGTTAAGATGAGATTGCAACGACATGGTAAAAAAGGGATGCCCTATTTCCATATCGTTATTGCAGATGGTCGTGCACCTCGTGACGGAAAATTTATTGAGAAGATTGGCACCTACAACCCCATTACAAACCCTGCCGAAATTAAAATCAATTTCGAAAGTGCATTGTCGTGGTTACAAAAAGGAGCTCAGCCTACCGACACTGTTCGGGCAATACTTTCGTACAAAGGTGTACTTTACAAAAACCACCTTTTGAAGGGTGTGAAAAAAGGAGCTTTGACAGAGCAGGAGGCTGAAGCAAAATTTCAGAAATGGTTAAGCGATAAAGAGGCCCGTATCGAAGCCAAGCGAAAAGGTATTGAAGATGCCAAACGCAGCGCTAAAAAAGAGCAACTGGACGCAGAAGCCAAAATTAATGAAGAACGCGCAGCCGAAATAGCCAAAAAGAGAGCTGCCGAACTGGAAGCCGAAGCACAGGCTGCAAAAGAAGCTGCCGCCGAAGCCGCTGCCGAAGAAAGCACGGAAGAAGCCGCTGCCGAAGCACCTGAAAAAGAAGAAACTACAACAGAGGGAGAAAATAAAGAAGAGAATAAAGAGTAGTTATTTTTCGTATTTAATTGTATTTAAGGCTGTTTCGCAAGAAATGGCCTTTTTTATTTTCAATGTTTTATGTTTTATTTTTGATTGTCCGGCCAATTTCAATTATTCAATCACCCAATCTTCCAATCATCCAACCATCCCTTCTTCTTATTCCACCTTTCCCGATTTCCATTATTTTTGCAACCTATTTTACAAA
>JALVZH010000008.1:13226-16552 GCA_027022105.1 Bacteroidales bacterium
TTTTTATCTGGGGAAAATAACAAAGCTGCATGCATACGACGGCAGGCTGGTGCTCTTTTTTGATACCGACGAACCGGAAAAGTATGCTTCGCTCAAGGCGGTTTTTGTTAAAGGAAAAGAGGGACTGATTCCCTATTTCTTTTCGGAACTTCGCTTGAATAACAATAAAGCCGTTGTCAGATTTCAGGATGTGGACAATACGGAAAAAGCCGGCGAACTGGTGGGTAAAGAGCTCTATTTGCCGCTGGATCAGTTGCCCGAATTAACGGGAAACAGCTTTTATTACCATGAAGTGGCCGGGTTTACGGTAAAAGATGATAAAAGCGGCGTACTGGGCAAAGTGGAACGGGTGCTTGAATATCCCAACCAAGCACTTTTACAACTGTTTCACAATGATAAAGAGGTGCTTATTCCCATTAATGATGAGATAATCAGGGGAGTGGACAGAGAATCGAAAACCCTGACGGTACATCTGCCCGAAGGTCTGTTGGATATTTACCTTACCTGAATGTAACCGATGGCACTTTTTCATTTTAAACAATTCAGCATGTACCATCACCGGGCCACTATGAAAATCGGTACCGATGCGGTATTGCTGGGGATATGGACCGATGTGAAAGGTGTTTCAAACATACTGGATGTGGGTACCGGCTCGGGGATTATCGCCCTCTTGCTGGCAAGCCGAACTACTGACGCCGTTATTCATGCCATTGATATTCATAACGATTCCTGCCTTGAGGCAGCCGAAAATTTCCGCGGGTCACCTTATGGTAACAGAATGGCTGTTTTTCACGACGACTTCGTCCGTTTTGCCCCAAAGCATGCAACACAATACGATCTGATTGTTTCCAACCCGCCCTTTTTTGTAAACGACATGCGTTCGTCAAGCAGTGAAAAAGTGCTGGCCCGCCATACCCAAAGCCTTGATTACAACACTCTTGTTGACGGGGTAAAAAAACTTCTTGCTCCCAAAGGTATTTTTTCTCTGGTGTTGCCCTATGTTCAAAAGCAGCATTTTGTTTCCCTCGCAGCCGCAGCGGGGCTCCATCTCCAACGCGAAATGCTTATCTTTCCCAAACCCTGTTATCCCCCCAACCGGATTAACATGCAGTTCGGTTTTGAGCAAAAACCCGTTGTTTCCGAAAAATTTATCATTCGTAATGAAGACGGGTCGTTTACAAAGCGGTACAAGGATTATACGGGGGATTATTATATTTCGGTAAAGTGAGGTTAAGAGATAAGGTGTCACTCAAAACACTATTCCAAAGAGTATGTTTTTTTGTGCGTCTGCTCAGGTGAATAAAAAGCATTATTCCTTTATTAGTTTTATCTTTTTTCTGAATCTTTCCGTTTTACTTTTTAATTCAACAAAATATATTCCTGATGCAAAGTCCCTTATGTTTACATACGTTTCGTTATTATGAAACGTTTTTTTATCTGAGTAAATTAGTCGTCCCGTAGAATTACAGATATTAATATTCACTTGCCGGTTGTTAAACAGGGAGCTTTTAATGAAAAACAGGTTTTCGGCAGGATTGGGACAGATTATTATATCTGAATGATTATTTTTTCCTGAGAACAGGCCCAAACTCTGACAAAGAACCGTATCATTTATATGTACGGGCACTTTGACGATATCATTTGAATTGACATCATTAAAGGTAAAAAGTATGATATGACTGTCATGCCATTTATTATTGCCGTTTATGTCTGTTACCAGTGAAGACCAAGTTCCGGTTGAGACCCATCGAATGTTTTGGAGGTCAGGGGTACTGAGAGGTTGATCTGCCGTATTGATTTCCGAATCGGAAGTAACCTCAAAATGTACCAGATTGTTTGTTCCGGCAGGATAAAACAGATGATAAGACTCTGTGCAATCCGACCAGATTGCAGTTGGTTTTGCTTCCCTGATAATGCCTCCGCTAATTGTCTTTGAAGCAACAATATTGCCCAAAGTGTCTATCAAACCTATTTGACTGTCATTTGTACTGTCGCTGTAAGCTCCGTTTCGTGCAATAATTAAAAAATCAGATAAATTTTCGAGCCAGACAGCCTGATAATAATATTGTTGTGTATTGATCAGATAATCTTGCGGGTCGTGTGCCGTAACAATACTTCCGCTGCTGTCGTAAAGAACCGTACCTCTTACGGCATATCCGTCATTTCCCCATATTACCAATGTTCTGGTGTTTGTGTTGTTACTAACGGAAACAGGCCACCAATGATCCTCATTATTCGGTGTTAATCTTATCGTTTGCGTTTCCGTTCCCGATAAATTATCCATTACTTTACATTTAACAACTGCTCCTCCCGTTGAAGGCGGTGCTTCATCAGCATAGAAAATCAAAAACTTATTTGATAAAAAAGCTGCATTTGCAGAATGTTGCGAACCCTCTCCGCCCGCTATAATCCGGTTATTTATTAAGATTGTACCATCCGGTTTGTGTAATTGCCCTCTTACGTCAGGGGCATTGTTGCCCGTTCCGTCTTCCCATACGGTAAGAATGTTTTCATTATCAGGGTCATAGGTTGCATTAACAGGTTCCTGTGCTTCATCATTTCCGGTGCCAATATATTTTTTATCTGCACTTTGGGTTACTAAATCCCCGTTTTCATTAAAAAAGATTACAGAATTGTATATGTCGTGTTCCCACGAATCCTGCCAGGCACTCGACCATGTTAAATAATATTTTGTACTGTCGTTTTGCTTAAACTCAACAATACAGGAACCGTGGTTAAATTCCCTTGGGTCTTGTGCCATTGCAAATGTTACCCTGATTAATAATAAAATGAGAATGCATGTTTTCATATGGGTTTTGTTTTCTCTGCTTGGGGTGCTACGGTTATTGTTTTAATACATTTAGAATCTTATCCTTACTTAAAACATCATAACTTTCAAATACTATTTTTCCGCCTGATCTTATAATTCTAAGTCTAAATTCAGGATTTTTACCCATGATTTCTTTTGCTTTTTCAATTGATGTATGATATCCTCCCTTGCATTCTTTTTCCGGACATACTGTAATAAAGATCAGTTGTAAACTTTCGGCATCTATCTCATTCAATATTTTATCTTGTTGAATATAAAGGGAGTCTCTTAAATTAGGCGTTTCTAACAGGATTATTTTTGTTTCGAACCGTGTTCCATATTCATTTTCCAATTGTTCATTTAGAGTCGTTGTATTGAACTTTTTCCCATTACTATTGAAAAATTCAAAATTCATAGTCTGAGAAAAGGATGAAATTGTAAAGAATATCAAAATCGAAATAGTAATTAGTTGTTTCATTTTTTCTTTCAATTTGGTAAGGTTTAACAGTTTAAATAT
>JALVZH010000009.1 GCA_027022105.1 Bacteroidales bacterium
AAACGGATATAAAGCTCAATTGCCAGCATACAAATGCTCAAATCAAGGTAGAGGTTAATACCGTTCCCGGGGGCATTTTTTACCGGTCAGGTTTATGCAAGTAACAAATAAGGTTCAGAATGAGTTCGGAAAATTTGCTGCTATTAATGTGATTTCTCATGCTGAACTATATGGCGGAAAAATATGTGCGGCATTAGACAGACAACATCCGAGAGATTTATTTGATGTAAAATTGTTGCTCGAAAACGAGGGGTACTCCGACGATGTACGTTATGGTGTTCTTGTTTCTTTGTTAAGTCATTACAAACCTATCCACGAGTTAATATATCCGATATTTAAGGACCAAAAATCTGCGTTCGAAAGACAATTTGAAGGGATGGCCTCAATAGATTTTAGTTATGGTGATTATATGGATACACGTGAGAAAATTGTAAATATGGTAAATCATTTTTTTACCGGGCAAGATAAAGAGTTGCTTTATAGTTTTGAAGATGGTAATCCAAAGTGGGAAAATTTTGCTTTTGGAGTAGTAAAAAAATTACCGGCTGTTCAATGGAAACTTCAAAATATTAACAGGCTCAAAAAAGAAAACCCCCTAAAACACAAGCGTATAATGTTAGCTTTGGAAAAATTATTGTAAATTGAAAATAGAATTATTTAATGTGTATCTAAACAAATTTAATGAATTATGAGATCTTCGCCCAGTCGGGTTTGTCTTTTATAAGCCGTTCAAGGCCTGCTTTGAGCAACAGGTTTTTATCAAGCGAAAGTTTCGGGTCTTCTTCCAGTATTTTTTCCGCTAATTTATTGGTATAGGAAATAATCTCCCCGTCACGGGCCAGGTTGGCTATTTTAAAATCAAGCAACCCCGACTGTCGTGTACCATGAATATCGCCGGGCCCGCGCATTTTCAAATCTTCTTCGGCAATTCTGAAACCGTCGGTGGTTTGTACCATAATTTCAAGACGTTTGCGCCCTTCGTTGCTCAGTTTGTAGCCCGACATCAGGATGCACCAGCTCTGTTCCGCTCCGCGACCTACACGTCCGCGCAGTTGATGAAGTTGTGAAAGTCCGAAGCGTTCGGCATTTTCAATAATCATCACCGAAGCATTGGGCACGTCAACCCCCACCTCTATTACGGTGGTGGAAACCATTATGTTGGTAATGCCGTCGGCAAACCGTTTCATTTCGTACTCTTTGTCTTCCGGTTTCATTTTACCGTGAACAATACTCACCTGATAATCAGGCAAGGGAAATTCTCTTACAATGGCTTCGTACCCTTCCATCAGATTTTTCAGGTCAAAGTTTTCAGATTCTTCAATAAGAGGATACACAACATAAATCTGTCTTCCTTTTTTAATCTGATCGCGCATAAAACCGATTACCTGCAACCGCTTCGATTCTGTCAGATGTACCGTTTTCACCGGCTTTCTTCCGGGAGGCAGTTCGTCGATTTTAGAGACATCCAGATTACCGTAAACGGTCATGGCCAGCGTGCGGGGAATGGGTGTTGCGGTCATTACCAACACATGGGGTGGAATAACATTTTTTTTCCACAAACGTGCGCGCTGTGCCACCCCGAAGCGGTGCTGTTCGTCGATAACCACAAATCCGAGGTTATTAAACTGTACGGCATCTTCAATCAGGGCATGTGTTCCGATAAGGATGTGTGTTTCTCCCGCTTTCAGCTCGGCATGAAGGCTTTTGCGTTGGGCAGCCTTTGTGGACCCGGTAAGCAGGGCCACCTTAACCGGCATATCGCCAAGCATCTTTTTAATGGTTTTATAATGCTGCATGGCCAGTATCTCGGTAGGCGCCATCAACGCGGTCTGGTATCCGTTATCAATGGCAATAAGCATCGACATAAGTGCCACAAGGGTTTTTCCGCTGCCCACATCACCCTGCAACAGCCGGTTCATCTGTCTGCCGGTTTTCATGTCTTTTCTTATCTCCTTTATTACCCTTTTTTGTGCTCCGGTCAGTTCAAAAGGAAGATGGTTGTTGTAAAAATTCAGAAAGTTCTCCCCGACATTCTCAAAAAGATGACCTTTTACCTTTTCTTTCAAATATGCTTTTTCGTAAAGGATTTGCAGGTTCACCAACAATAATTCCTCAAACTTCAACCTGTACCGTGCCGGCTCTATCAATGATACGTTTGCGGGAAAATGAACATTGATAAGCGCCTGTTTCATTCCCAACAGTTTGTGTCCGTTAATTATATATTCGGGCAGTGTTTCGGGTATATATGGCTCCACAATGTTTAGCAGGGTTTTCATAAGCCGGGCTATTCCCCTGCTGCCCAACCCGCTGTTTTTCAGCTTTTCGGTTGTAGAATAGATGCCTTCCAACCGTTCACCCACCACATCTTCCTGACCCGGAACCACCTCTTCTATTTCGGGATGGACAAAATTATAACGGTTCTGAAAAACAGAGGGTTTGCCGAAAATTTTATACTCTTTCTCCATGGAAAGGTATTTTTTTATCCATGTAATACCTCTGAACCACACCAGTTGGATGGTTCCCGTGTTATCGGAAAAATCGGCAGTCAGATATTTTGTTCTTTTTTCGCCGGAAGTACGGATATTGGAGATACGTCCTTTGAGTTGAAAATAGGCACTGTCGCTGACCACCTCTCTCACTTTGTGGATTTTGCTTTTGTCAACATACCGGAACGGATAATAGTGAAGCAGGTCGTAATATTTGTATATACCCAACTCTTTGGACAACAGTCCGGCCTTTTTTGGCCCTACGCCTTTCAGGTAAGTAATTTCCGTTTCAAAGAGATTGTGCATACGGCTTTGTTTGTAACCGGAAACAAAGATAAATCTTTTTGTTCAGGAATGTAACAGGGTACGGGCTTCCGGTGATAAACGGAATAAAAAAACTCCCCGCAAGGAGGAGTTTCTTAAAGTATTTTTTATCAACCTGGAATTAATATTCCCATAGGAACTGTTCAAAGTCAAACATTTCGTTTTGAATTCTTTCCGATTCAAGCATGGCATCCAAACCGGTTGCATACTGGCTTATCCTCCGGTCGAATACATTTTGCTCTTTGTAAATATAGCTGTCGAAAAGTCTTTTGATAAACACTTCGTCGTAGCTAAGCCGCATGGCTGAGTTACCGGGGTTGAAAGCAAGGGACTTTGCAAGGACTTTGCGCGCTTCGGGATAAGATATCCAAAACAAAGGTTCGGTAACCTCCTCTCCGTTCCTCTCTTTAACCATAACAGGGCAAAGAGCCTGTATTCTGAAAAGCATCTGCGAACGTTGCTTATCAAAATACCAATCTTCTTTAATCCTTAACCGCATAATTTTTGTTGGATCAAACTCGGTGTAAATGGTTGTATCGTATTCATCATACGGAGGATAGGGTCTGCGCATCACTTTGTGAATGGTATCCGTTTGTCTTCCTATAATTTCATTGTAACTTACGGGTACCAGTAATTCATCGGTAGGAGAAATATCATATGCTGTAATTTCCCCTTCTTTCATGGCATCCAGAACCACGGTAATAAATGATTTCCAGTTTTGCTGCGGTTCGATGGGGAAGTAAAAGAGCTGATTCATCTTTTGACGAAAGTCAACCTCTCTCCATACCCGTTTCGACCACATAACATCCGCTTTCCGGATGCTTGGCAACGGAATGGGATCGGTATTTACAACCCCCTCGTCACGGTATAGCCCGTCCAGCGGAGTTTCATCAATAATTTGTGCTTTTACGCCGGGCGCAAAGAATAGTAACAAAGCCAATAAAGCAACAACAACTCGTTTCATATCTTTCATTCGTTTATTTACTTAATTTCCAAACTAATGGGATTGAGGCTGCGGATAGAGCCATCAGGCCCTTTAGCTTGTATATTTTCAAAGAAGAACTTCTGTTTTCTTTTACTGTTTCTGATTATTTTAAGAACTTCAGGTGTAAACCTGTTTCCTGTAACATTCTTGGGTATCCAGTCGCCGTTCATAATGGTAGCAAAAGTATAGGAAGTTACCGTGAAATAGAGGTCAAATTCAAAGTCTTTCATGTTCGGGATAATAGCACCTGCAGCAAGCAGGGTGTTTTTATCAATCTTGCCGTTGGTTTGACCGGCTATCTCAGCAATGGGGTCAGGAACACGTTTTACCCGGAATTCAGATTTACCAAGTAAAACATTTCTTCCGTCGATGTTTGCAGTGGCACTAACGGTTACCTTATTGCCAGGCACCTTATTTTTAATCATCACCGCATAATTTTTATCCTTTTTGTAAAGCTGACCTGCAGAGATAGTGGGGTGAATCTGACTTGCAGCAAGGCCCGGTGAAGAAATGGAAACCGGATTCTCCACGCCTATATAAAATACGTTCATTTTAAGTGGTGCCACTGTTAACGAAGGCGGTGCAACAATATAATCAGCTTTAAATTCATAAGACACTTTCTGATTGGTTGCCGGATCGATTAATTGAATAACACCGGCATATTTCTGCGGCCCCTGAGTTGTGGCAGGAAACTCAATTTTTGCCGTTCCGCCTTCACCCTGTATATTTTTGGCCCTTTGAATATTTTTATCGGTAATCTTATCCGCTCCGCGAAGAACTTTTACGATAGGTTTCGTTTTGGTATCGTATGCAGCCACCAGCACTTCGGCTTCATATTTACCGCCTTGCAAAACATAAGTACTTTTGGGAATTACTTTGGCTTCTACATGGTCAAACTTATAATCCTTCTTATTAACGGCGCGGAAAAGGAATTGTACCGCATCAAACTCTGCAATCCGCGTTTCACTGATAATTTTATTGATTATGGTAATGTCGGCTGCAAGAATGGTATAATAAAAATTATGTGTTTCCCAATCTTGTTTCAGACCGTCGGCATTTTCATAATGCATCCATGGTTCGTTCGTAAGCAGTCCGACCTTTGTTGAGGTAGAATCTAGTTGCATTACACCAAGAATGTAATGCCTGAAATCATGCATCTTTTTGCTGAGAATATAAGCTTCCCCAATATGATCTCTTTTAGTTTCGTTACCCAACATATAATTGGTAACATCATTGTAACGGTCTTTATTCTTAACAGCCCTCAGGTTAAGGAATTTTTTGGTTACCATTTTATTCCCGTGAAAAGGGTCGGGAACAAGGGAATCGAAATAATAATTTTGCAGAACGAAAAGAGAGTCTTTTTGTTCTGCCACCATAACCAGTTTAAATTTCAGATGATCCAGGTAATTTACAAAATTATCCGCTTTATTCACTACTTCCTGGGCTTTATTCCAATAAGGCCCGACTTTATCCGGATTAAGATCGTTTTGAAGTTTGAATTCTGCAACGGTTCCGGCAATTTTATCTGTAAGGCTCTCATTAGTATTCTCAACACTTTCGTTAACCACGAGAAAAGCTTCCAATACCTCTTTCGACACATTCAATGCAAGAAGTGTGTACAAAACGAGGTACATCATGGAAATCATTTTTTGCCGTGGTGTCTCTTTATATCCGGCCATTGATTTTAACTTTTAAAATTAACAATTCAGTTTAATAAGGTTATGCATTTACCGACATGGCAGAAAGCATATTTCCATATACTTTGTTCAATGAACTCATACGCTGTGTCAAAGCTTCCATTTCTTCTGCGAAACGAGATGTGGAATCGGATGACTTTTCAAGCTTTGCAAGAAGTTCATCAACAGTTTGCTGCATCTTTTCATTGCTTTCCACAGCTTTATTGGTACCTTGTAACTGAATTTCATAAATTGCATTCAAAGCAGCGAGGTTCTCGGCAATTTTTCTGAGTTGCTGATTATACGATTCTCCTTCAACTGCTGTAAAGTCAAGTGCTTCTACCGATTTGGCAAGAATTTCAGCTGACTTTTGATAACTGTTGGCCAGACTGTTGGCTGATTCTGTTGCCGATTTAACGGTATTTGCAAAATCTTCGGTGGTATTCATATCGCTTTTCAGAATATCGGCTGCCTGCTCATAAGCATTGGCAAGGATGCCCGCATTATTGCTTACGGCCTGAACATTTTCGGAATATTCCGAAGCTACAGTTACATCTTTTTCCATAATTTCACCGAGCTGTTTTGCCGAATTGGCTGCTGTTTTCATACCTGATGCAAATTCGTTGGATGCTGCCGCAACATCGGTTACATCGGCTAATTTATCTGCATTCTCGGCAAGTTTTTCGATTCCTTTGCCAAGTCGGTCAACTATTGCCTGATCGATTTTTGCTTTTTCAAGCATTTCGTTCAATCGCTCGGCAGGCGATTTAACAGCTTCGGCTTCAGCACCTTTCACGCCATGATAAATCCCTTTTAATTCGGGGTAAACAAGACTCCAGTCGGGTTCAACATGGGGTGGTTCAAATGCGGAAAAGAAGAAGATAATAGCTTCCGTACCCAGACCTATAATCAACAGTAAATCAGCATGATTCCAGTGGTTGATTTTAAAAAGAGCACCGATAAGCACAACGGAAGCTCCCCATCCGTAAACCTTTGCCATGAAATTACGGTATCCTCTTGTATGTGTAAAACTAAATAAGCCCATGATTTTTTAAATTTTTATTTTATTAAATTACTTTTGTTTTAATTCTTAAATTATTAATGGTAAACCCTTGAAGCTTTATTCGGATTATCGCCTTTATTCCTTCCCAGATAAGGCTGAACACAACGGAATCCGATATAAGATTTTGCTGTATCCTGATATTCATAAGCCCGGGTAGTTACCTGCAGGTAATAAGCAATATCTTTCCAGGAACCGCCGCGAATCACTTTACGTTTCATTGCCGGCGGGTCATCCTCTTTTGCGTTGTAGGTATAATTGGGGTTCATATCCCATGTTACATTGTATGAGGAGGGATCATAAGCACTGTTGGTCCATTCGGCAACATTTCCGGCCATGTCATAAAGACCCCAGTCGTTGGGCGGATAGTGCCCCACTATAACAGTACGCAAACCGCCGTCGGCTATGTAATTACCTCTAAGCGGCTTGAAGTTGGCTAGGAAACAGCCTTTTTCGTTACGTGTATAGGGTCCACCCCAAGGGTATGGGTTCAGTTGATAACCGCCTCTTGCAGCCCATTCCCATTCTGCTTCGGTAGGCAACCTGAATTCCGCCACATCAACACCGCCTTTCATGGCTCTTAAATGTGCGTTGAGATACTCGGTTCTCCAAACACAAAAAGCACGTGCCTGCAACCAGTTAACTCCTACAACCGGATAATGGTCGTACGCTGGGTGGTAAAAATATTTTTCTGTTAAAGGATCGTTGAATGAGTAGGTGTAATCATGAATCCATGCCAAAGTATCGGGATAAACTCCAATAGTCTCTTTTCTTACATATACCGAACGGTCGCGCAAACCCTGAGGCCGGTTGGCCAAACCCGCATTCCTGTAATCGGCCTGCTCACTGAAATCTTTTTTGGCAGCTGCATGCAAATCAACCCAGTAGTATTGGTACATCAGTTTACGGGTATCAATCTCTTTACGGCGGAAGAAACGTTCATGCTCGGGAAGATACATATCTTCAAGAGCATCTCTGATATCCTGATCTTCACTGTTCCAGTCAATTTTTGTTTTCCAGTTGAGATATGGCGGGTCGTAAACCTCACCTGTTTTCGGATTTTCAGAGATAAGGTATTCATCGGGGCGGACATCACCAAGAATGGTTCTTGCAATGGAGTCGCGTACCCAGTAAACAAATTGCCGGTATTCGTCGTTTGTAATTTCGGTTTCATCCATAAAAAATGCTGAAACAGAAATGGTTTTCGGTTGAATCAGGTAACTTTTGGCAATATCTTCATCGCCTGCACCCATTACAAAACTACCCTGCGGAACGAAAACCATTCCGTACGGGTCGGGTTGATAAAAAGGTTTTGATTTCTTTCTCGTTCCAACAAGTTCGCCGTTTCCCGAATTACTGCAACTTGCAAGAAAACCCACAACGAACATGTACACTAACAAACGTTTCATATTTCTACTATTGATAATTTACAGATTTACCTTAACTAACTTTTTACTTCAAAAAGAGCCCAAAAGTATAAAAAATCATTAACTTTAAAACCCAAATCTAAATTCACTGTTTTTTCTTTTATAAAAATCTCGTGTTTTTATAACTCGTTTTGGTTTTGTCAGCCTTAATTTTAAAACAGTAATTAAGGCTTACCTCATGACTTCCCGGAACACCTAAAAACATGGTATTTACATCATACGAATAAGCCACCTGGAAATCACGAAACCTCACTCCTACTATCAAGCCTACAGATTCCTGAAACCTGTAGTTAACCCCTCCCCAAAACTTATTCTTGTAGTTAACGACTGCAGAGAGATTATATTGTGTGGAAGCAAAATCACTTTGGATCAACAAAGAGGGATGGATTTCAAAATCGGGATGCCCCGGCATTTGAAATTGATATCCGGCAGTAAGATATAGTGTTCTGTCGGTGTTGTATTGAATTACCCTGTCGGATGTGCTGAAATTTTTTCCGTGTGACTCAAAAAGGTTTTTTGCTCCCAAACCAAAATAAAGGTCGTTGTCGCCGCGATAAAAAAATCCGAGGTTGGCATCAATTAGCATATCGCCCTGTTTGGCACTCAATAAAACGGGATCGCCGTCAACTACCGGTTTAAACTGTGAGAAGTCAATGTTCCGGTTAGTAAGGTTGAGCCCTGCACCAATACCCAGTACTCCGCTGGAAAGTTCCAAATGAAAAGAGTATGCCAGTTGCACTATGGTATTGTCTTCAAAACCCAGTTTGTCCTGAACAATGGAAAGCCCTGCACCACCATGCAAAATTTTAATCGGTGAATCGATACTTACCAAAAAGGTTTGCGGTGCAACCATATTCCCGTCTATATCCTTAAAGCCCGACCATTGCTGCCTCACTATTCCGTTAACACATATGCCCGGCCCCATGCCGGCAAATCCTGCATTGGAAAACATTTGTGCATTTCTATACTGTGTAAACTGAGGAGCCTGCTGCCCGAAAACACTTGTAATCGACAGAAAACCAGTAATTAATAAAAATGTAAAGATTCTTTTACCCAATTTTTTCACTTTGTTCGGTTTAGCAAGCTAAAATAAAAATATTTATTACACTAACTCTCCTTTGTTAAAAATGTTGCTTAAATGACAAACCTTTTTCAAAGAATGTTGCAACTGTAAGCAAATATATCAAATATGGTATTCCCTTTTACAGATTAATGAGCATAGGGTTACCTTTTGAGGAAAGTTTTTTTGTTAACTTTTGTTTGTTTACAAAAAATAAAAAGGGAAATCATCAATTTATTCAGGATATCTATTTTTAAAATCTGGAAAAAATGCATAATAAAAAATCGGGGATACCTTTTATGGAGCGGAAAAGCATAAAAAACAATTTGAAAAAAATCTTTGTTCTCGACACTTCTGTCATCTTATACAACCACAATGCCATTAACGAATTTGATGATAATGATGTGGCCATACCCATAACGGTTTTGGAAGAGTTGGACAATTTTAAAAAGGGGAACGACACGAAAAATTTTGAAGCACGTGAATTTATCAGGTTTCTCGACTCCATATCCGGCAGTCAATCCATTACCAACTGGCGCCGACTGAACGGCCCCACCAAAGGCAAATTTCGTGTGGTGATGAATGAGCAATCGAAAAAGGATTCCCGTGGTGTTTTCGGTGAGGATAAACCCGACCACAGAATTCTTAATGCGGCATTGAAACTGAAAGAGGATCATCCCGAAAGAAAAGTAATTCTGGTTACCAAAGACATTAATCTGCGTTTGAAAGCAAAATCGCTGAATATCCAGTCGGAAGATTTTGAAACAGGTAAGATAAAAGACATCACCTCATTATACACCGGGAAGTCGGTTCTGACGGGAATTGATAATTCGATTATCGATAATCTGTATGCACAAGGGTTTTGTTCTCTTCAAGAATTGAATATTGAAAAACCTTGTCCCAATCAGTATTTTATATTAAAAGGCGACAGAACCTCTGCCCTGGGTTATTACAATCCGGTGACAAACAGGATAGAACGCGTTGAAAAAAGAGCCGTATCGCGCATTATGCCCCGCAATGCCGAGCAGGTATTTGCTTTGCATGCCATTTTAAATCCCGAAGTCCGCCTGGTAACACTGCAAGGAGTAGCAGGTACCGGAAAGACGCTTTTGGCATTGGCCGGAGCGTGGGAACAAAGACGAAGCTTCAAGCAAATATATCTGGCACGCCCCATTGTACCGTTAAGCAATAAAGATATCGGTTATCTGCCGGGTGACATCACCTCCAAAATTAATCCGTATATGGAGCCGCTTTGGGACAACCTGAAATTCATTCAAAACCAGTTTGGTGAGCAGGATAAAGAATACAAACGCATATCGGATGCGGTGGAAAATGAAAAACTGATGATTACACCGCTGGCATACATCCGCGGGCGCAGCATATCCAACGTAATATTTATTGTTGACGAGGCACAAAACCTTACCCCGCACGAGGTAAAAACCATTATTACCCGTGCCGGTGAGAACACTAAAATCATCTTTACGGGCGATATTTATCAAATAGACACGCCTTATCTCGATTCGCAGTCCAACGGGCTTTCGGTGTTGATTGACAGGCTGAAACAAAGCAATATTTACGCCCATATCCGTCTCGAAAAAGGAGAACGGTCAGAACTGGCAAACCTGGCAAATGATTTATTGTAAAGAAGTAGATTAAAACGGAAATAAATTGACAATAAAACTATCAAATAGAGAGAGCGAATTTAAAAACTACAAGTTGTTGCTGCTGGTAACTCATCTGCACGATTATCAGGTAGCCCACTTTCTAAATCTGGCAGCCGGTTTGCATTTTAAAAAATATTCCGATTTTCCTTTTGCAACAAACACTAATAATATACGTTATTATTCCTGGTTCCACTATCATATGGAGGGTGATTACGGAAGGTATTATCTAATAGAGAATGGCAAAAGGGGGAATTGGTTGTTTTCTGATCTGAAAAATATTGATTTCCTCCTTTTTATAAAAGGAGCCGTACCCGAGAAGAATTTCTCCGACTTGAAGGCTTCCATCAGGAACATTAAAGGGATTTTGGCAGTATTGCCTCATGATGTAAGTCACTTGCAGGGTGCCCAGGCATTTTTTGATGAAATGGAACTCCATGAATTGGAGCATGTAATCAAACCGAAGAAATCTTCTGTAATTAAATTTAAATACTAACTTTCAGAAATGGCAAAGAAAGTTAATCTGCTTAAATACAGGAAATATTACAAAGAAGAGCGGCTTGCCAATAAACTGGCTTCATTGGCAGGAAAGGTGAGTTCGAAACTGTTGTATTACGTTCTGCTGCTTCTGTTGCTGATGTCCGACAGAAATATCCCTAAAAAAGTAAGGCTTGTATTTATGGCGGCTTTGGGGTATTTTATTTTGCCTTCCGATTTGGTTGCCGATATTATTCCCGGCCTGGGTTTTAGCGATGATATTGCTTTTCTTACGTATGCCATTTCCAATGCAGCACAGTACATTACTCCCGAAATGGAAGAAAAAGCAAAGGAAAAATTGGATGCACTACTTAATAAGCAGAGCGAAACTGATTGAGAAACCGCAAATCGTTCTCAAAAAAGAGGCGTAAGTCGTTTATCTGGTATTTCAGCATGGTAATGCGCTCAATACCCATGCCAAAAGCAAAACCTGTATATTTCTTATTGTCAATATTGCACGCCTCCAATACATTGGGATCAACCATACCGCAGCCCAGGATTTCCACCCAGCCGGTATATTTACAAATGTTACAACCTTTGCCACCGCATATGTTACACGACACATCCATCTCTGCCGAAGGTTCGGTAAACGGGAAATAGGACGGACGGAATCTGATTCTGGTATTCTCGCCAAAAAGCTCTTTGGCAAAGTAAAACAGAGTCTGTTTCAGGTCGGCAAACGAAACATCTTCGTCAACATACAATCCTTCTACCTGATGAAAAATACAGTGTGCCCTTGCCGAAATGGCTTCATTACGGAAAACCCTCCCTGGAGAAATAGTCCGGATAGGCGGTTGCGACTTTTCCATTACCCGTACCTGAACCGACGAAGTATGTGTTCTCAATGCAATATCAGGATCTTTCTCAATAAAAAAGGTGTCCTGCATATCGCGCGCAGGATGGTCTTCCGGAAAGTTGAGAGCTGTAAAATTATGGAAGTCGTCCTCAATCTCAGGGCCTTCGGAAATATTGAACCCGATTCGCGAAAATATTTCAATAATTTCATTCCTCACAACCGAAAGGGGATGGCGGGAACCCAACGGGGCCTCGGAAGGAAGTGTCAGATCAAGGTCGGTGGTAGTAGTGTCGCCTGACGATTCCAGTTCCTCTTTCAGGGTAACGATTTTCTTCTGAACAGCCTGCTTCAGTGAATTGATCAGTTGGCCCATTTCTCTTCGGTCTTCAGGTGGCACCTTTTTAAAGTCGGCAAACAGGGCCGGAATAATTCCTTTTTTACCCAAAAATTTTAATCTGAACTGCTCTAACTGCTCTAAGTTATCCGCTTTAAAAACAGATACTTCATCGATGTATGCGGCTATTTTTTGTTTCATTGTTTTCTTTGTCAATAGTGAGTTTATTTTAACTTACTCCAGAACCTCAATGGTCATGGTAACAGGCTCTAACGGACGATCGCCGCGGCCGGTTTTTACCGAGGCTATCTTCTCAATTACATCATAACCCGTAAGCACTTCACCGAAAACGGTATATCCGCCGTCGAGATGAGGAGTACCACCTAACGTGGTATAAACTTTTTTCTCCTCTTCGGTAAATTTATATCCTGTATGCAGGGTTACCTGATTCAAATAATTCTCGTTAACCACCTGACCTTCCACAATGTAAAACTGCGATCCGCTGGAACGCTTTTCAGGGTTTACATTGTCGGGCATACGGGCTGCTGCCAAAGCACCTTTTTTATGAAAATGATTGGGAAGAATCTCGGCTTCAATGGTATAACCCGGATCCTGACGACCATCTTTATTACCACCGCCCTGAATCATAAAGTTTTTAATAACTCTGTGAAAAGGCGAGTCGTTATACCAGCCCTCTTTTATCAATTTAATAAAATTGTCCCTGTGTTTGGGAGTGTCGTTGTATAACTTTGCGGTGATGTCACCGAATTTGGTATGGATAACAACAAGTGTTTCCGGTTTCTCATTTTGTGCCATAACGGAAAAGGATATCAAAAAACCAAATATGAATAAAATCTTTTTCATATTACTATTTACTATCTGTTAACAATTGCCGGCAAAATTAGTAAAAAACGATTGTGGTTTTTAAACAATTCTTGCTAATTCAGGCCTTTTTTATACTTTTACATCTTGAATATGTAATTAATAGTCACAATTAATATCTGCCTGTTATGCGTGTATGTTATATTTCACCTTATCCCCCCATCGAAAACGGCATTGCCACCTATACCCTTTACCTGAAAGAGACCATGCAAAGTTTGGAAAAAGAGGCATTGGTTGTCAGTGAAAACGGAGCAACAGGAAGAAATGTTTTTCCTGTATTTTCACATTTCGACAACGATATTGCCACCCGTCTGTTTCATGTGGTAGCCAACCTCACTCCGGATGTGGTTCATATTCAACACGACTACACACTTTACGGTTCCGACAACGGCGTTCAGATACTCGATTTCCTCTATCGTTGCAAAATAGCCGGTCTGCCCACTGTTATAACCCTTCATTCCCTTTTTGAGGAACTGGACAAAACACAGGAGGTTATTCTGGGAAGTATGGTTGACAGTGTGTCTGCATTTATTGTCCACGAAGAGTACCAAAAACAGACATTAACAAGGTATTTCCCCGCTGCCGACAAAAAGACCCATGTTATTCCGCACGGCATAAGAAAAATAACCCCGGTAAAGGATGCAAAAAAAGCCCTTGATCTGGAAGGAAAAAAGGTGTTGCTGCTGGCCGGATACTTTACCCCGTCCAAAGGTTTTCACCGAATCATAAAATTGTTCCCCGAAATCAATAAAAACGTTAAAAATGCCGTTTTGCTCATATCGGGTAAGATGAGGGGGTTGGAATATGCCAACTACCAGCAGTACTTCTTCGATCTGATAAATAATTCGCCTGCATTTGAAAACATTGTTGTGCTGCGCGGACAGTTTCCGCAACACACTTTCGATACCATCCTCAGTGCATCCGATATGATGGCATTGCCTTACGAAATAGGCGGGCAAAGCGGAATGCTGGCACAGGCATCGGCGTTCCATCTGCCTGTGGTTCTTTCGCCCCTGAAAAGTTTCGTATCGTGGAACAACAAGACCAAAGGAGGAGTTATCGCTCATTCCGACAGCGAATACATCACAGCCATTTCGGAAATCCTTGCCGTTGACAACTACCGCCGGAAACTAAAAGAAAACATAAAAAACAATATTACACAACTGTACTGGGAAGAGGTGGGCAAACAGCATATTCTTGTGTACGAAATGGTTATCAACGTGCCTTACGGACGCGCCCGTTATTTTCATGTTCCCGAAAAAAACAGCCGGCAATAATCATTCGTTACTGAGCTTCTCTTTTCAATGCATCCCAGCCCTGCGCTTTCAACTCAATGCTGTGGTTGTCGGGGGTAATCAGCCGGTTGCCTTCCGAGGCATCGGTAACATAACCCACTATGGTAACGTCGTCCATCTGTTTTACCTTTTCATAGTCCTTCTGATCAACGGTAAAAAGCAACTCGTAATCCTCACCGCCGTTCAGAGCGGTTACCGAAGGAATCAGCTGAAACTCTTTGGCCAAGTCAAAGGTATTTTGAGCAATAGGGATTTTTTCTTCCACTATGGTAAGGGCCACCCCCGAGCTTTTGGCAATGTGCAGCGCTTCCGATGCCAGTCCGTCCGATATGTCAATCATCGAAGTGGGAAGCAGTTTCGCTTTTTCAAACGCCCTGACCATATCCGTCCTTGCTTCCGGTTTCAACTGGCGCCCAAGCACATAGTCGTTGCCTTCCAACTCGGGTTGCATATCCGGATTGGCTTTAAACACCTTTTTCTCACGTTCCAAAAGCATCAAACCCATGTATGCCCCGCCCAAATCGCCGGTAACACATACCAAATCGTTGGGTTTGGCACCGCTGCGGTAAACAATCTTATCTTCGGTAGCCTCACCGATTACCGTAACCGAAATGTGCATCCCGAAAGCGCTGGATGTAGTATCGCCACCCACAAAATCAACCCCATAAACATCACAGGCCTTTTTTATGCCTGCATACAACTCTTCAAGGGCTTCAACCGTGTATTTGCTCGATAACCCGATACCCATAACTATCTGTTTCGGCAGGGCATTCATGGCAGCCATGTCCGAAAAGTTTACCACCGCCGCCTTATATCCAAGGTGTTTCAGCGGAGTATAAGTAATATCGAAGTGAACGCCTTCGAGCAACAGGTCGGTGGATATAAGGTATCTTTTCTTGCCCGTCGCTTTAATTACCGCCGCATCATCGCCTATACCCATAACGGTGGTGGGATTTTTAACGGAAATATCTTTGGTCAATAAATCTATCAAACCGAATTCGCCCAGTTGTGAAACAGGAGTCAATTTTGCATTATCCATATTTAAATTTTTTGCAAAAGTACGGTTATCGGGAAATAAATCGAAATTTAAAGGCCCGGAGTTTTTGTACATTCTTTTTTTGGGCGGCCGGGCGGGCTGTCCGCTTGTAGTTGCTTGCCGGCGGGCCTGTTCCGCAACGGCGTACGGGGTCTTCCTCACGTCAGCCTCCGCCGCCTGCTGCACATTGCCCGCCGGTTACGCAAGCTACCGCTCCCATCCCTGCCGCTGTTTCCGTTCTAAATTCTAATATTTTATGTCGGATACCTGACATCAATTCCCCCCTCAGTCCCAATTCCGAGCCATCGACAGGTTGGCCTTGCGGGTCCGAAAGGCGTGGGAATCTGTTGAATTGATTATTGACACAAGACTCTCACGCAAATCCCGACGCACAAGCCAACGCTATTTGCTCAGAGTTAAACTAAGGATAGAGATTGTTGGTTTTTAACGAAATATATTTAAAACCACAGTTTAATTCCGACCCATCGAAAGGTTAGCCATGCGGGTTGGAATGGCGTGGGAATCTTCTTATAATGTATTCTGAATTATACTACCAACCCCTCATAATTCAGACCCGCCTTTGGCGGGGAAGAATCTCCCCTAATGCTTCTCTTCCAATTCAGCATACGGTACGTACATCATTCGGAGATTCATCGGGCTCACCACCCTTTGTGCCAACCTATCTGAGCCCTCTGAATTACAGGGTGTATGTGAGTGTCAGGCAAACCAACCAAAACGCAGTAGTAACCTGCAACGTGGAACAGGAACATTTAAACCTTAAACTTTTAAACTTTGAACTCCTGAAAATACAAATTTATTTTTCGCGCAACCGTTTGCATTCGTTTATCAAAATCCCAAACATACCGGCAAGAATTATTTAACTCCGTTTTTC
>JALVZH010000010.1 GCA_027022105.1 Bacteroidales bacterium
TTCTTAAACCGTTCAGCCACAGGCAGACACATAATCGGTGTTTGTTATTCCTTTCCAACTTTCTTCTTTACCCAAGCTCAACCTTCCAGGTCTCCACCCACTCGGCCAAACTCGAACTGAAAGGTTTTCCACCCGCAAAACCCCACGGCCACCTGAAAGGTAACTTCGCTCCATACCCTCTAAACTCCTAAACCTTTGAACTTTTGAGCCATTGAACTTCTGAACCTCTGAACTTCCGAACCTTTGACCCCCACAGCAATTCCATCGTGACAATTACTTATTAAAAGTATAAAGCACCTTGTATTCCATTAATTTATCGCCGTTAACAATTCGGATAAAATAGATGCCGTCCCGCTGTTTTGAGAGGTTGAAAACTATTTCCGAGTGATTGAAATCCGGTTTGAAAAGTCCCAATTCCCTGCCGGTTGCATCGTAAACATGCACCGAAACACTGTCGGGTGTGTAATCTCCCATTCGCACATGGACAATCCCGTCTTTTGTGGGGTTGGGATAAACTGCGGGCGTAACGACAATGTATCCCTCTCTTGTAGCGGTTTTTTGACCTCCGCTGTACGATACTGTTAAAGAAACATTGTATTTGCCCCGTTTGTAATAGGTAACGGGTGGCGGGTTCTTATCGCCGGAAGTTGCCGGTTCGCCACCCGGAAAGCTCCATTCGTATTTGGTTATATTTCCGTAACTTAAATTCTTGAATGTAGTATGTCCTCCTTCGGGCAGTGTGGTCACTTCAGCCGCAAAACCCGCTATCACTTCACCTGCATTGGGGTCGTATCCGGGCAAAGCATCCGGTCCGTTTCCGGCAGGGTCGAGCCAGTAGGCCAATTGTCCGGCTGAATCGCTTCCGGCGGGTTTCCACGACTTGCTGAACCGTCCGTAATAATCGGGGTCGTCAGGATTGCTGCATCCGGCATCGCCGCCTGTAAGCGCCCCGATTACCAACCCTTCGCCGTTAAACAGGGGAGACCCCGACGAACCGCCTTCGGTAACGCCGTGTCCGTTTTCCGTTTCGCTCCAATGCACCTTCCAGTAAAGACCGTCGGGATTTGTTACCGATCCGTAATAATCAACCGGTTCCAGATCGGAGGTGTATGTGGAAATCATCTTTATATCTCCCTGAGGATGGTGGATGGTAACGCCGTTGCCGCTTATCTCTCCCGAGCGGTCCCAGCCGTTAAAATAGGGATGGTATTCCTTTGGTACATCATCGTTTAACTTCAATAGTTTAAAATCGGAGCCCGTACTTGTGGAATTAGAGGCATGTGCCAGCAACTTTGCACCCGAAAGCGAATGTATCTCCGGCTCCGTAAGGGGTCTGGAACAATCTTCCGATTCGTAATTAAAGTAAAACAACCACTGGTTATAATCGTTTTCATCGGAATCGCGCCCGCAATGGTTTGCCGTAAGGAAATAGGGGGTGCCGTCAAGTCCGGTGTTGTTGATTAGCGATCCTGTACACCAAAACAACGAACCTCCCTCTTTTACAAGAATCCTCGCCACACCGTTTTTCTGGTTTTGATAGCTTTCGCCTTCGCTGCAATTTACCGGAACTTCGCAGAATCCTGCATTTCCGAAGTCCCTGCCGTTTTCAGGTATAATTATTCCTATTTCGCTGATATTAAACGGCAGGCTTCTGCTTTTGCTTTTGCGGTTAAGTTCTATTATCAGATTGTTACCGTTATAAATCCGGGTGACAAGAAATTTTCCGTTGTTCCGTGCAGTAAGTGCCTCGTGCGTTGAGGTTCCTTCGGGATAAATAAAAACCAAATCTCCACTTAACAACCGGAATGGCGAAAAGTAGATATTCATCTGCTTTGCTTCTGAAACCGATATTTTTACTTTCCACGAGGTTCTTCCGTCGGGCAGGCTTTCCCACACTCCTTTTTCCTGCAGGTTGTCTTTAAAAGGAATGGTTATTCCCGCCCTTAAAGGGCCCGATTTAATATTCCTGTCGCTAACTGTACCGGCTACGGGTGAAAAAGCAATGCGGATTATTCCGGCCTCCTTCGTTAATTGAAAAGTTTCGGACAAAGGTATTGCGGTTTGAGTCACCTGACTGTAACCGGTGCCAAACAACAGTGTTGCCAAAAACAGCGTAACGGCCTTTTTTAACATGGATAAGTATCCTATTTTGTGATGGTTATCTTTTTGCGATATGTATTGTTTTCGCTATGAATAACAAGGATGTAATTGCCGGCATCAAGA
The DNA here is from genome assembly GCA_027022105.1 of Bacteroidales bacterium. Classification (GTDB taxonomy): domain Bacteria; phylum Bacteroidota; class Bacteroidia; order Bacteroidales; family F082; genus Sulfidibacterium. Next base: position 2,224 of record JALVZH010000010.1, read on the forward strand.
TTTCTCAAATCAAGCGACATGCTTCTGTTTTTAACCTCTTTTTTCACCGGTATCGATATCTGTTTTCCCTGGTTATCAAAAACAGTAACGTTTGTTTTGCCTTTAATATTATCCTTAAACTGAATTAAAAGCAATCCGTTTCCGGGATTCGGATAAACGGAAATATTATCGTTTTCTTTCGATTCTTTAATGCTTACCCAGTCAACATGAATGTAATCCTCTTTGGTTTCGGTGTTTTCGCCAACGCCGTTTTTCACCGTAAGAGAAACGGTATAGCTGCCTCCTTGGGGATACTTGATGTTTTGCGGGTTTTGCTCATTGGAACTGTCGGGAATTGCACCTTCGAAATACCAGTGCCATTCGGTGGGATTGTTGCTTGACAAGTCTGTAAAGTTTATGGAATCGCCTTCCATAATGTTTGTGTTGTCGGCTTCAAAATCGGCTTCCGGCAGGTCATTAGTTACGGTAATGTAGTTCTCTCTTACAAGAGTATCCGAGCCGCCGGGGTTGCTTGCAATTAAAGTAACTTTATAAGTGCCCACGCTACTGTAGCGAATAATGGGATTTTGCAGTGTTGAGCTTCCGGGTGAGCCGCCTTCAAATTCCCAGTTCCAGCCGGTGGGGTCTCCGGTACTTTCATCGGTAAAATGTACCTTACCGCCGGGTGCAATTACCGTCTGGTCTGCATCGAAGTCGGCGGTGGGAGGAGTCATTGGTAAAACATGGATGTAGGCGGTTTTGGTTTCCGTATCGGTACCGTCAGCATTGGTAACTGTCAGGCTTACATCAAAATATCCTGTGTCCGCATATACCGAATAGGGGTTCTGTTCGTCGGAAGTATCGGGGTCGCCGCCGTTAAAAGTCCAGTCCCACGAAAGGATTCCGGGGCCCGACAGGTCGGTATAAAACACGGTGTCGGTCTGGGTAATGGTTGTTGTATCTGCCGTAAAATCGGCCGATGGCGGGATGATTTGCCAGGAAATACCGGGCAGTTTTTCTCTTCCCGTATTACCCGGGTCGAGCCAGTCTTTTAGCCGTGTTGAAGGAGTGCTTCCGTTTTGATCCCATGAGTACCATATCTTACCGTAAAAAGCCGGTGAGGGGTTGGTACAGGAGTTGGAGGCATATCCTCCGGTCAGATCGCCCATAATGAGTCCGTTGCTGTCGAAAACAGGTGAGCCCGATGAGCCTCCCTGCATAATGGAACGCCCGTTAACAGTGTATGCCCATGTAAGCCTCCAGTGGGAGGGAAGCCCGTTCCAGAAAGTGGAAGAGGTCAACGGTGTGTCGTAAGTCGAAATCTTTTTTATGTCTCCTGCGGGATGATGAATGCCAACACCGTTGCCGGCATCTTCATTTGAGTTTGTCCTGTTCCAGCCGTTATAAAAAACATCGTAAAAATCCGGAATGGAGTTGTTGAACTCAACAAGGTAAAAGTCGGAACCGTTATTGGCCTGGCTGGGGTCGCGTGCTTTCAGTTGGCAACCGGTCATGCTGTTATAGCCCGAAGCGGTGCCGTTACATACACTGGCCTGATAGTTGAAATAGAATATCCATTGGTTCAGGTCGCCGGCAGAAGCGTTTTCTCCGCAGTGTGATGCCGTCAGAAAATAGGGGGTGCGGTCGTTGTTTGTATTGTTAATCAACGAGCCGGAGCACCAGTAATAGCTGCCGCCGATTTTTATTGAAATGCGGGCAATACCTTTTATTTGGTTTTCCCAGCCGTCACCCTCTTCGCAGGCAACGTCAATCATACACCACCAGGCGTCTTTGGTGTCGCGGCTTATCTGGAAATCGATATCCCGGTAGGCATAAGCTACCTCCGAAATATGAATTTTTGCTTTCTCTTTTACCTCTTTCGGTTGATAATATTCAAGTATAACTTTATCGCCCTGAACAAATTGTGTCGAAAACAGATTTTCCGGCGGGTTGTTGGTGCTGGTAAAGGCTCCGATAATCTGACTGCGCGTGTCGTTGTACAGGAACAATTTACCGCCTTCGGGCAGATGGAACATGTCGTAATATACGCCCAGTGCAAGTGCTCCGTCCGCTTCCAGTTCGAGCCGCCATATTTTGCTGCCATCTGGCAAATCGGTCCAGGTGCCTGCATCGTCAATACCGCGGTTTACATAAACCGACACACCCATACGGCGCGGACCGGGGCCTCCGGCAGCCTCATCCATTATATCCTCATTACGGATTTTATCCATATCGGGTGCTTCAAGGACGAGTTTGCTGAAATTGTCGCTTACCGAATACTCAAAACTCGGCGGTGTTCCTCCCTGACTGATTTGTGCTGTCGAAACTGTGGAAAATGTTAATAACAAACCTGTTACTAAGGTTAGTAAAAAGTACGATTTTTTCATGGTGAGAATGTTTACTAATTTTTTAAAATTGAACGCCAGCAAATTTAAACATAATATTCAATTCACGTGACAAAAAAGATTAATTCCCGGTTTCATCGTTCCGTGTCAGAATTATATTTTTCAGGGCGGCCGGGCGGGCTTGTAGTTGCATGCCATCAGGTATCGCAATCTGCTGTCCGCTTGTAGTCCTCGCCGGCAGGGCTGTTCGGCTATGATGCGGCTGCGGGGTCTTCGCTCACCGCTCAGCCTCCTCGCCGCAAGCCTCACAAGCCCTGCCGCCTGCGGGCTACCGCTCCCATCCCTGCCGCAACTTCCGTTCTTAATTCTTACATCTGACATCGGATATCTTACATAAAACATAATACATAATACATATTTAAGAGTGTCCGCTTCTGGCTGATCTTACATCGGATATTTTAACTTATTCCCCTCCCGCGTCCCAATTCCGAGCCATCAAAAGGTAGGCCTTGCGGGTTGGAATGGCGACGGAATCTCCCCTCGTGCTTCTTTTCCAATTCAACATACGGCATGGAATTCATTCAGAGATTCATCGGGCACACCTGCCTTTTGGCCTGCCTGTTTGCGCCCTCTGAATTGCCGGGTGTAGTGTGTGTTAGTTAGCCCCGCCCACTTGTTCATTGCTCATTTTCAATTCATTCTTAAATCCTTAATTCTTCGTTCTTC
>JALVZH010000011.1:0-2516 GCA_027022105.1 Bacteroidales bacterium
CTGGCAGAACTTGAATTTGAGAACTTTAAGGCAGCAGGGGCAACGGTAACCGTTACAGGTAAATCGGTGCATCCGGGCTATGCAAAGAATAAAATGATCAATGCAATTCTGGTAGCCAACGATTTCATCAACAGGTTTCCCGTTAACGAAGTGCCCGAAAAAACGGAAGGTTACGAAGGTTTTTACCATCTCTATAAATTTAATGGCGGCGTTGACAAAGCGGTTCTTCAATACATCATTCGCGACCACAACCGGAACACTTTTGAAAAAAGAAAAGAATTTTTCAATGCTCAGGCAAAAGCAATAAACGATAAATACGGCGAAGAGGTGGTTTCGGTTGAAATGAAAGACCAGTATTACAACATGCGCGAAAAAATTGAAGACAAAATGTTTATCGTGGAACGGGCAAAAAAGGCCATGGAAAAAGCCGGGGTAAGACCCATAGTAAAAGCCATCAGGGGTGGAACCGACGGTGCCCGGTTATCATTTGAAGGTCTCCCCTGCCCCAACATCTTTACCGGCGGCCATAATTTTCACGGGCAATATGAATTTATTCCGGTGGAATCAATGGAAAAAGCAGTGGAAGTGATTGTGAATATCGCCAGGGAAGAATAAACAGCTGTTCAATTTAGATTAAAAAAATATTACCTGCTTACAAGGTTAATAAAGAATAAATTAGAAAAACATTATATCGTAATACATCATTATTCCTCCTGCAATCCGTCGGAAATATGTAAATTAGCAACCGCAAAAATTACAGCTTAAATATTATCACATATGAAAAATTCAGAGAATTTGGATTGGGGAAACCTTCCTTTCGGATATTTAAAAACAGATTATAATGTACGCACCTACTATCGTAACGATAGCTGGGGTGAGTTGGAAATCAGCTCTTCGGAATACATTCCGTTGCACATGGCAGCTACGGCACTGCATTACGGTCAGGAGGCTTTTGAAGGACTCAAAGCCTACCGTGGTGCCGACGGAAAAGTACGTCTCTTCCGCTGGCAGGAGAATGCAAAACGTATGCGCAATTCAGCATACGGAATAATGATGGCCGAAGTTCCCGACGAGCTCTTTTTCGAAGCTGTGGATAAAGTAGTGCGACTCAACGCAAAATATATTCCTCCTTACGGAACAGGAGCCACATTGTACATCAGGCCGTTGCTTATCGGAAGCGGCCCGCAAGTAGGTGTAAAACCGGCAACGGAATATATGTTTCTGGTTTTTGTTACACCCGTGGGGCCCTATTTTAAAGAGGGTTTTAAACCGGTCGCCATTGAGGTGGTTCGCGATATGGACCGTGCCGCGCCGTTGGGAACCGGAAAATACAAAGTGGGCGGAAACTATGCTGCAGGAATGCGCGCCAGCGAAAGAGCCCACCAGGGTGGATTTGCTTCGGTACTCTTCCTTGATGCTTTGGAAAAGAAATACATCGACGAAGCCGGACCGGCCAACTTCTTTGCCATTAAAAACAATACCTATATCACTCCGCAATCGGACAGTATTTTGCCGTCAATAACCAATATGAGTCTGGAACAGATTGCCAAAGACATCGGATTAAAGGTGGAGCGCAGAAAAGTTCCGTTCGACGAACTGGATACTTTTGAAGAAGCAGGCGCTTGCGGTACGGCAGCCATTATTGCGCCCATTAAAAAAATTACCGACCACAGCACCGGCAAAACGGTTGAATACGGCGACGAAGCAGGGCCTGTAAGCACCAAACTTTACAACCACCTCAGAGGAATACAGGAAGGAACCATAGAAGACATCCACGGCTGGACAACGGTTCTTGAAGGAATCTGATAGGATGTTTGGATGTTTGGATGTTTGGATGTATTATGTATAATGTAATATTTTGATGTCAGATATCCGATGTAAGATGTATGAATTAAGAATGGGAAGTTATGGCGGGGTGAGCTCGCCCGCCTAAGGCGGATCGGAACGTGACAAAACCCGGAATGATGTGTTATCAATTTTAATCCGGTAATTCTACTATCTTTGCACCAATACGAAAAACAAAACCCGAAAACCGGTATGGCAATACACACAAGGTTTTTTCGTTATGATGGTGCTAATGATTTTCTGTAAAAGATAATGAAGATGAACCGGAGGCTTTTTGTTTCAATACTGTTTATTCTGTCTGCCCTTACCGCCTTTTCCCAAGAGGTTACTGTAAGCGGCAGGATTGTTGGCGGAGAAGGTCATCTGGTACGGTTAATCAAATATGCCGACCAGTTTTCTCACGTTGAAACCACCCTTGCCGAAGCCACGGTCGGGAAAAACGGCGACTTCCGGCTTACAACCAACCTCAAACAAACAACGTATGCTTTCTTTGCCATTGATCTGAAGAAAAGTGAACTCTACCTTGTTCCGGGCAGCAGTTACACGCTGAAAATCATTTACGATTCGATATCCGGCAAAGGTTCGGTTTTCGACCGTTCGGAACAGCCGCTGCCCATAAACATCCTCACCGCATCCGATTCGTTGAATTTTTATATATCGCTGTTTAACAG
>JALVZH010000011.1:2526-5269 GCA_027022105.1 Bacteroidales bacterium
GTTTAACAGAATGTACGATAATTTTGTGTACCGGAACTTTAATGTTTTGTACAAACGCAGAGACAGCAGACCGATAACCGAATTTCAAAATATTGTCAGCAACAGACTCCCGATAGAAAAGTATCCCTATTTAAAAATGTATGCCGATTATACAATAGCATCATTACGATGGGTCAGTCACCGGCTCAGCGACCGTAATTTGTTGCAACAATATTTCATCAACCAACCCGCAGGATATGAAAACATTGCCTATACCGATCTCTTCCACGAGGTAATGAAAGGTTATTTCAAGTCGGTTTTGCATCCCGATACCGATTACCGAAAAATTGTCTCCTTATTGATTGACAGTGCCGATTACCGGGATTTTGACAAGTTAATTCAAAAAGACACATTATTAAAAAAAGATGACCGCTTCCGGGAATTGGTTGAGATGGAATTATTGAAACAAATCTATTTTGAAAAAAACATAAAACAAAACCATATCGAAACAATATATGCCTATTTGGCAGCCAACAGCCGGTTTCCCGAACATCGCACCATTGCGGTCGATTACCTGAAAAAACTGCACAGACTGGCATACGGAACCCCCGCCCCCGGTTTTGTTTTGCCCGATATAATGGGAAACGAACGAACTCTTGATGATTACAAAGGAAAATTCGTTTTGCTCAACTTCATTAAAACGGATTGCAAAATTTGCGAAAAACAGTTGGAACAAACAGACAAGATTTACAGACAAAAAAGCCCCGGGTTGCAGGTCATTACCATTCTTAGCGGAGACAACACCGACCGCACCATAGAACTCTTCAGTCAAAACAATTACGACTGGCCTCTTTTGCTGCTTGGAAACAAAATTTTACTGCTCGAATCGTATGATGTAAGAGCTTTTCCCGCATATGTTTTGATTAACCCCGACGGAACCATTGCCATGGCACCCGCCCCCATGCCCGAAGAGAACCTGCTCTTTTTCATCAACAGCATGATGAAAAGTTTTAAAACCGGAAATTGACAAAGCTGCCTCCCTTTTTGTACTTTTGCACGGCCCCATAGTAAATGGGAATGATAATTGATATTAGATTCGGAATAATTTTACGATAATGATTGGATTTTTTAAAAAAATACTGGGTGACAAGGCAACCCGCGACATGAAAGAGATAAATCCTTATCTCAAAAAAACAAAAGAGGCTTACGAAAGGATAAAAACGCTGAGCAATGATGAGCTTAGGGCAAAAACTTTGGAATTTAAGCAAAAAATTGCCGATTACATAAAAACAGAAGAGGAAAAAATTGCCCAGCTTGAGGCCAGGATAAACGAAGACCTTGAGATGGACATCAACAAAAAAGAGGAGCTCTACAAGCAAATCGACAAGCTGAAGAAACAGAGTTACGATAAATCGCAGGAGACACTCAATGAGCTGCTGCCCGAGGCATTTTCGGTAATGAAAGAGACTGCCCGCCGCTTTAAAGAAAACAGCGAAGTGGTGGTTACGGCCAACGATTTCGACCGTGAACTGGCTGCCAAATACGACAATGTTACCATTCAGGGCGAAAAAGCAATATATAAAAACCAATGGATGGCAGGCGGTAATATGATTACCTGGGACATGGTTCATTACGACGTTCAGCTGATTGGCGGTATTGTACTTCACCAGGGTAAAATTGCCGAGATGGCCACCGGTGAAGGAAAAACGCTGGTTGCCACACTGCCGGTTTACCTTAACGCATTGCCCGGCAAAGGAGTACACGTGGTTACCGTAAACGACTACCTTGCAAAACGTGACTCGGAATGGATGGGTATGCTCTTTATGTTTCACGGTCTTCGTGTGGACTGTATCGATTACCACCAGCCCAATTCACCCGAAAGGAGAAATGCTTATCTGGCCGATATTACCTATGGTACAAACAACGAGTTCGGTTTCGACTACCTGCGTGACAACATGACCGGCGATCCCGACGAACTGGTACAACGCGGACATAACTACAGCATTGTGGATGAGGTTGACTCGGTATTGATTGACGACGCCCGTACGCCTTTGATTATCTCGGGTCCCACACCGCAAGGCGAGCACCATGAATTTGATGCGCTTAAAGGCGATGTGGAACGGCTCTATAACCAGCAAAAGATATTGGTTTCCAAACTCATTGCCGAAGCCAGACAGTTGCTGAAAGACACCTCGAAAGACGACAACCGCAAGAAAGCCGGAGAACTGATATTCAGGGCTTACCGCGGTTTGCCAAAAAACAAAGCACTCATTAAGTTACTTAGTGAAGAGGGCGTAAAAACACTAATGCAGAAAACGGAAAGTTTTTATCTGCAGGAGCAGGCAAAAAACATGCACATCATCGACGACGAACTCTATTTTGTGATTGATGAAAAGAACAACTCGGTTGACCTTACGGAGAAAGGGATTGACCTGCTGACCGAATCGTACGACGACCCCGATTTCTTTATTTTGCCCAATATCGGTGAGCGTATCGCGGAATTGGAAAAACAAAATCTGGAAGAGAGAAAGCTACTGGAAGAGAAAGAAAAACTGATTAAGGACTTTTCCGTTAAATCGGAACGGGTACACACGGTTCACCAGTTGGTTAAGGCCTATACGCTGTTTGAAAAAGATGTGGAATACGTCATTATGGACGGCAAGATTAAGATTGTGGACGAGCAAACCGGCCGTATTATGGAGGGAAGGCGTTATTCCGACGGATTGCACCAGGCCATTGAGGCAAAAGAGAACGTAAAGATTGT
>JALVZH010000012.1 GCA_027022105.1 Bacteroidales bacterium
CCTCAACGGTATCTTTTGGATTTTCACTCTTTTCAGCAAGTATCAACCCGGGGGTTAACGAACGGATAACATCTGTCTTTACGGTTTTTGTACCTCCCACAACAGTTTTCTTCTGCCGGATATAATCCGGATGAACGCAAAACCTCGTTACACCGCATAAAACATTCTCTTTTCCAATGGCAACAACGGTTTCGGTAATAGACGGAACGAGCGAAACAACACTTTCCGGATAATTCTCCAAAGAAATCTCCCTGTTTAAATCGTCTTTAAAAATCATTTAACTCATATTTTGTACTTCTTCCGCCGGCATCGGATTTAACAAGAATCCCTTTATTCATTAAATCCTGAATATCGCGTAAAGCCGTGTCCTGTGAGCACTTTGTTATTTTGGCCCATTTGGAAGTAGTTAAATTCCCTGTAAACCCCTCCAATAATTTGTTTAATATCTTTTTTTGCCTTTCGTTCTTTATTAATTTTTCAAAGTTATTCCAGAATCTATACTTCTTAATAACCAGTGAAAGTATATGCTCGGAATTGATAATTGCTTTTAATAAAGTATCCAAAAACCATTTAATCCATTCGGTTATGTTTAAATCACCTTTTTGGGTTTTTTCAAGTATTTCATAATAGGTTTTTCTCTCTTTTTGTATTTGAGATGACATACTGTAAAACCTTTGAGAAAGCCCGTCTGATTGTGCTAACAACATGTCGGTAATTGCTCTGGCAATTCTTCCGTTTCCATCTTCAAAAGGATGCAACGTAATAAACCAAAGATGTGCAATACCGGCTTTGAGTACCAGGTTCCTGATATTTTTTTTATTGAACCAATCTAAAAAAACACTAACTTCTTTATCAATATTATCAGCAGGAGGCGCCTGATAATGAACCTTTTCTTTTCCCATAGCACCGGATACCACTTGCATTGGCCCTGTTGAATCATCTCTCCAATTTCCTGTAATAATATTATACATACCGCTTCGTCCCATGGGAAACAGAGCATAATGCCAGTTAAATAATCTCTCTTTTGTAAGCGGTTTGTCAAAATTGTTTGTGGCATCAAACATCATGTCAACAATTCCTTCTATATCTCTGTTTATTATCGTAGGTAAACCGCCAAATTCAATTCCTAACCTTCTTGCAACGGATGAGCATACATCTTCTTTATTTAAAATTATCCCTTCAATCTCATTTGTCGTTAAAATATCTGTTGTTAAAATCTCGAAGAAGGCTTCATTTTGTAAATCAAAGCCCAATGCTTCCATTTTACCGAGTAATCGTCCCTGCTTATTCCCGACTTCTGCTAATAAATCCGAAAACTCTTCCGTGTTCCAAGAGAAGTTTGGCCATTCATCCTGTTGATAAATATAAATTTTTCTAATCATATATTCTCCGCATATTTTGCGGCAAATATACCGATTATTCTCCGCACGTAAAACGGTTATTGAAAAAAGACTATGATTTTCTTTTACGTATAAGTGCGGCAATGTGTTCGGCGGTAAACCCGAATTTTTTCTCAAGTTGTGATGCGGGTGCCGAATCGCCGAAGTGGTCTATGCCGAAACTCCAACCGTCGGCAACATATTTTCCCCATCCAAAGGTACTTGCCGCTTCAATGCTAACACGGTAGCGCACCTCTTTGGGAAGAACCCTGTTTTTATAATCTTCCGGTTGCTCTTCAAACAAATCCATGGAGGTCATGTTTACAACCCGCACATTCATATCGGACAGCATTTCAGCCACTTCAAGAGCAAGATGCACTTCGGAACCGGTGGCAATAAGTATCAGTTCGGGAGTCTCTTTGCTGTCTTTCAGAATATAAGCCCCTTTTCTCACATTGTCAATGTTGTTTTCGGGATAGTCCAGTACCGGTAACGACTGTCGGGTAAGTGCCAAAACCACGGGTTTGTCCTTTATTTCCAGTGCCAGTTGCATGGCAAAAGTGGTTTCGCGTGCATCGGCCGGACGGAACAACACCGTATTCGGCATACTTCTGAATGTAGCCAATTGTTCTACAGGTTGGTGTGTGGGACCGTCTTCCCCCACATAAAACGAATCGTGGGTAAACGGGTAGAGCACAGGGAGTTTTTGCAAGGCCGATAGCCGGATGGCGGGCTTGGCATAGTCGGAAAAGACCAGAAAAGTGGTTCCGAACGGCTTAAAACCGCCATGCAGGGCAATGCCGTTAAGAATTGCAGCCATGGGAAACTCACGTACGGCAAAAGAGAGGTTGCGTCCGCTGCGGTTCGTTTTTGTAAATTCGCCGGCCACATCCGCAAAGGCTTTTGTGTTGTTTGAAGGTTCCAAATCGGCGGAACCGCCTATTAAGGAACTGTTGTTTTTGGCAAAAAGAGCCAGTGTTTTTCCAAAAGCCGCTCTGGTGGCAAGCTTTTCGCCTGCTTCAAAAACGGGAACATCGTTGTTGAAAGTAAGGTTGTTTTCCGTTGATTCTTTTATCCTTTTGGCAAAATGTTTATCGTTTTTCGATTTGATTTCAACAAAAGTATTCCACTCCGAGACTTCCTTTTTAAGTTGTGGATAATGTTGTCTGAAATGTTCAATTACCTCACCTGGAACAAAGAAAAACCTGTCGGACGGAAGCCCCATCTTTTCTTTAGTAGCGGCAATTTCCTCTTCCGGCAGCGGAGAGCCGTGTGTGGTGTGGTCGCCTTCAACATGTGCAGCACCCTTGGCCATAACGGTTTTCCCGATAATAATAGAAGGTTTCTGTTTTTCGTTTCGGGCATTTATAATTGCATCGGCAATTTGCTGATGGTTATGGCCGTCTATCTTTTGCACATGCCAGCCGAATCCTTCAAATACGGCAGCAATATCGGTGCTGTCGGCGCGGGAAACAGGGCCGGATATCTGGGCGCCGTTGTTGTCGTAAAACAAAATGAGTTTCCCCAGCCCGAAATGACCGGCATTGGCTGCTGCACCCAGTGCTACCGGTTCCTGAAAGTCACCGTCACCGGCAAGCACATAGGTATAATGGTTGATAACGTCTTCCCCCAGTTGGGCTGCCAGTGTAGCTTCGGCAACAGCCATACCCACCGACATGGCAACACCTTGTCCCAGCGGGCCTGTGGTGGCATCCACACCAGGTGTTAAACCGTATTCGGGATGACCGGGAGTAAGACTGTCCAACTGCCTGAACCGCTTCAACTCCTCCAACGGGAGGAATCCCTGCAAATGAAGCAATGAATAGTAAAGCATGGTTTCGTGTCCTGCCGAAAGCACAAAACGGTCGCGATTAATCCATTTATCATTATCAGGGTCGAATTTCAGGAAATATTTGTATAAAACGTACGCCATATCAGCTGACGACATAGCACCACCGGGATGTCCCGAATTGGCTTTGCGAGTTCCGTCCATTATAAGCGCTCTTATAATATTTACGGTTTTTGCATCAAGTTGAGGGTTTAATTCAATCATTTTGTTTCTTTATTAAAATTGAGTGCAAAGATATTATTTGAAAATGATTAGAAAGGATTTTCGGTAAGCAATGACAACAAAGTTAACAGCACCCTATTCTATCGCCAAATTTTTTTTCAAAACTCCGTTTTCAAAAATATCGCGAACACGTTCGGGTGCTTTCAATTGATATGTTTTAAAACCGAGCTTTTTGGCAGTAGCAATGTTTTCTTCTTTATCATCTATAAAAAGGGTCGTTTCGGGGTTCAATCCATGCTGATACATAACGAATTCATAAATTTCAGGGTCGGGTTTGCACAAATGCAGATCGAAAGAAAAATAGGCTTTGGTAAATAACTCGTCAAATTCACGATAACCGAATCTGAGCTGCAGGTCGCGCACATATAAATCGTAATGAATTTCGTTGCTGTTGCTGAGCAAATAAATGGGATAGTGTTTTTTCACCTCTTCAATTACTTCGATTCTTTCGCTCGGAATATCGTACAACAATGCATTCCACGCATCATCAAGTTGCTGGTCGTCGGCATCTATTTCCAAAAATTCACGCAGTTTTTGCCTAAAAACTTCGGGGGTAAAAATTCCTTTTTCAAATTTACACAATATCTCTTTTGTAAATGCAGGGGTATCTATCTTTTCCTTGTTTTTAAACCCCAGTTTCTCAAATTCCTTTACGGTTAATTGCGGGTCAATATCCAAAACCACACCACCGAAATCAAAAATTATATTTTCTATTTTCATAATCGCACTATTAATGAATTATATGCTATTTGCCTGATTTTAACTTTGTTTTCAGGTTTTAAAAAAAGACAAATATAATAAAGAAGGGGTTGCCGTGTAAATCCGAAATGTTTTTTATGAAAAAATAACAACCGGAATTTTTATGGTTAAAAAATAAGATTGGGATTTTACTAATTGGTAATTAGTAAATAGTATTGCTTTTGTTAATTGCCACTTAGTAAAAAGTCTGTCAAAAATCTTATTAATAAAGAAATTGTTAAAACAAACTGTTATCGGTCAGTTTTCCTGTTTTTAGTCCGTATATCCCGTTACATTAACATATTTTAAGAATCCGAATGTAAAAAATTGGCTGATAAAACCCTGAAAAACATAAAAATAGAAACAATTTGCTTGACATAGGGAGTTAAAATCACTATCTTTGCCGGCTTTTTACCGGAATTATAAATATTAACAACAACAAATAAGAGAGTTCAATGAAATTATCGCAATTTAATTACGACCTGCCAAGGGAATTGATAGCGGCTTATCCGCCCGAGAACAGAGATGAATCGAGAATGATGGTCGTTCACCGCAAGGAACGCAAAATTGAACACAAAACATTTAAAGAGATCATTGATTATTTTGATGACGGAGATGTTTTCGTTATCAATAATACAAAAGTTTTTCCGGCCAGACTGTATGGCGAAAAGGAGAAAACCGGAGCCCGCATCGAAGTTTTCCTGCTTCGGGAACTGAATAAAGAGAGCCGTTTGTGGGATGTTATGGTCGATCCGGCAAGAAAAATAAGAATCGGCAACAAACTCTATTTCGGCGAGCACGACGATCTGGTTGCAGAGGTAATTGACAATACTACTTCAAGGGGAAGAACCCTGCGCTTTTTGTTCGACGGACCGTACGAAGAATTCAAAAAAACATTGCAACGACTGGGCGAAACACCGTTGCCGCGCATTATTCCCCGTCCTGTTGAACCCGAAGACCAGGAGCGTTTTCAAACCATTTATGCCAAACACGAAGGAGCCATTGCAGCACCTACCGCCGGATTGCACTTCTCGCGCGAATTGATGAAACGCCTGGAAATTAAAGG
>JALVZH010000013.1 GCA_027022105.1 Bacteroidales bacterium
GATCAAGTGTATATTCGATCTTTTGCTGCACCTTAAAGTCTTGTTTTTTATAAAATTTTATAAACTTATCCTTGTATATAATAATCTCCCTAAACACATTGCAAAGTTAACTAATAAGTTTACTGTATAGATATTTTTTTCAGATTTTTTTCTTATGTTTATTATAGAATCTGTTTAAAGTCTAAATAATCAGTTTTGTGCTCATTATTATTACATTAACTTTAAACAACTTTTTGTTTTTATTTTCTTGCTTCCAGCAAAAGCTCCAGCATTTTAACGGCTGCATCGGAAATGACGGTACCCGGGCCGAAAATAGCTGCCACTCCTGCATCGTAAAGAAATTGGTAATCCTGATGGGGTATTACGCCGCCCACGATAACCATAATATCCTCACGTCCCAGTTTTTTCAGTTCGTCCATAACCTGCGGTACCAGTGTTTTGTGTCCTGCGGCGAGGCTGGAAACCCCGAGAATATGGACGTCGTTTTCCACTGCCTGGCGGGCTGCCTCGGCCGGGGTTTGAAACAGAGGCCCGATATCCACATCAAAACCGATGTCGGCATAACCGGTGGCCACCACTTTGGCACCGCGGTCGTGTCCATCCTGCCCCATTTTTGCAATCATAATGCGGGGGCGCCGGCCTTCGACGGCAGCAAACTCATCGGCCAGTTTCCTTGCCCTGGCAAAGGATTCATTGTCGCCGGCTTCCGAAGAATAGATTCCCGATATTGATTTTATCACAGCTTTGTACCTCCCGAAAACTTTTTCGCAAGCATACGAAATTTCTCCCAATGTTGCGCGGTTTTTTGCAGCTTCCACCGCCAAAGCCAACAGATTTCCTTCTCCCGTTTCGCATGCTTTGGTAATGGCATCAAGGTTTTGCCGTACTTTTTCGTTGTCGCGTTGGCTGCGTAATTTTTTCAACAGTGCTATTTGCGCTTCCCTCACGGCAGTATTGTCCACTTCAAGAATTTCCAGCGGTTCTTCTTTTTCGAGACGGAATTTGTTTACTCCTACAATGATGTCTTTCCGGGCATCAATACGTGCCTGTTTTCGTGCGGCAGCCTCTTCAATGCGCATTTTGGGCAATCCCGTTTCAATGGCTTTTGCCATGCCTCCCATCTCTTCCACTTCCCTGATAAGTTTCCATGCTTTGTGTGCAATTTCGTGGGTAAGTGTTTCCACGTAATATGAACCTGCCCATGGGTCAACCGAACGGCAAATTTCCGTTTCCTGTTGCAGGTAAATCTGCGTATTACGTGCAATACGTGCCGAAAAGTCGGTGGGCAGGGCAATGGCTTCGTCCAGGGCATTGGTGTGCAGCGACTGTGTATGTCCCAAAGCGGCGCCAAGCGCCTCAATACAGGTTCGGGCTACATTGTTAAAAGGATCCTGCTCGGTAAGGCTCCATCCGGATGTCTGGGTGTGGGTTCGCAGCGCCATGGATTTGGGATTCTGCGGGTTGAATTGCTTTACAATTTTAGCCCAGAGCATACGTGCCGCGCGCATTTTGGCGATTTCCATAAAATGGTTCATTCCAAGTCCCCAGAAAAAGGAAAGCCGGGGGGCGAAGTCGTCGATTTTGAGTCCTGCTTTCAGGCCGGTACGGATGTAATCGAGGCCGTCGGCAAGGGTGTAGGCCAGCTCAATATCGGCAGTGGCTCCCGCCTCCTGCATATGGTATCCCGAAATGGAAATACTGTTGAATTTGGGCATGTTTTGGGATGTGTATTCAAAAATGTCGGCAATAATGCGCATGGAGGGTGCGGGGGGATAGATATAGGTGTTGCGCACCATAAACTCTTTGAGGATGTCGTTTTGAATGGTACCCGAAAGTTCACCAAGCTTTGCGCCCTGTTCGAGGGCGGTAACAATGTAAAAGGCCATCACCGGCAAAACGGCCCCGTTCATGGTCATTGAGACCGATATTTTGTTGAGGGGGATCTCATCGAAAAGAATTTTCATGTCGAGTACCGAGTCGATGGCAACGCCGGCTTTACCCACATCGCCCACCACGCGCTCGTGGTCGGAATCGTAACCCCGGTGCGTGGCCAAATCGAAAGCTACCGAAAGACCCTTTTGACCGGCAGCAAGATTTCTGCGGTAAAAAGCGTTGGATTCTTCGGCTGTGGAAAATCCCGCGTACTGACGAATGGTCCAGGGACGGGTAACGTACATGGTGGAATAGGGGCCGCGAAGAAAGGGGGGAATTCCGGCGGCATAATCCAGATGCTCCATCCTGTTGAGTGTATCCCTGTTGTAAACGGGCGATACCCTGATATGTTCGGCGGTAAGCCATTGTTCAGGTTGGCCGGATAATGCATTTTCATTTTGTTTTCCGGCAGGGATATCGTAGAGGTTTATGTTTTTAAAATCAGGTTTCATATTGATATTTCTTGTAAATCATTTATTTAATGGATGTTGGTTTTGTCACGATTTTTGCTCCAAAGCAAAAATCCCGCCAAAACCTGTTCTGCTATTTTTTATAACCGGGGTTAACACCCCGCGGTATAATATTTCGCACCTCAGGTGCTCAGCTGCATTAATCATGGGTATTTATCTTTAACAACTTCTGAAATTGTTTCAGTGTTTCCAAAACATTTGTTTTTACGTGGATGAAGTGTTCAAATCCCCGGGCTTTGAGTTCGTCGGTAAGGGGTTGCGGATTTCCGGCCAACACAACGATGGTATCATTTTTCAACGCTTTAAAAACGGGTAATGCAATTTCGCTGTACTGGGCATCGGAACTGCACAAAACAACAATTTCGGGTTTTGCCTTGCGTGCGGCTTCAATTCCCTCCTCAACGGTGTCGAAACCGTTGTTGTCAATAATCTCATATCCGGCACAGCCGAAGAAGTTGCCTGCAAACTGTGCCCGTGCCCTGCGCATGGCCAGGTCGCCGTAAGTGAACATCCAGACTTGAGGACGTTTGTGTGTTTTGCTGTATCTGTCGGTTTCAAATCGCAAAGCCTCAAAAGCCGCTGCCCCGCGCCGGGGTTTTAACGGATTGAAGTGAGCCTCTCCGGCTGTCTCTTTTTCAAACAGCCACGAGGGCAACGATTCCGTTATTGTTTCCGTAAGATTAGGAAACTGATTTACTCCCAATATATTACGCCTTCTTGTTGCTATTTCCGTCTCTTTCCGGTTGGCCTCCTCTTCAATTTTTCCGGTAATAAAACCCTCTTTAAAAGCGCTCAGATAGCCGCCTTTTTCTTCTGTTTCTAAAAAGAGTTTCCAGGCTTCATCAATAAGTTTCTTTGTGAGGTTTTCTATGTAATAAGAACCGGCGGAAATATCGGCCACCTTGTTGAGATAAGATTCCAGCCGTAAAATCAACTGCTGGTTTCGGGCAATGCGTTTTCCCATATCGGGGCGTACCGGATGCAGGGTGTCGAAAGAGAGGGTTGTGATTTCGTCGGCACCACCAATAATGGCCGACATGGTTTCGGTAGTGGTACGCAGCATGTTCACATACGGGTCGTATATGGTTTTGTTCCACAGGCTGTTGACCGTGTGAATGGTCATGGCAGCCTCTTTACCTTTAATACCGTAACTTCCGGCGATTTTGGCCCATAAAAACCGCAACGCCCTCAATTTGGCAATCTCCATAAAGTAATTGCCGCCTGTGGCATACCTGAAAATGATCTTTGAAAAAATTTCGTCCGGTTGAAAACCTTTGTCGGTAAGGTAGTCCACATAAAACAGTCCGGCACTGAGGCCAAAAGCCATGGATGTAACGATATCCGCACCTGAATTATCAAAAAGTGCGGCATCTACCGTCAGTGTTTTCAGGTTGGGCGCCTTTTTGGCAAGCCTGAGCATCTCTGCAACCTCATTGAGGTCTTCCTCTTCGCTTTTGAGGAATTTTCCGCTACGGCTCAATTGCATCAAAGGATCGTATTGCACCGAACCGCTTGCGTTACCATCCAACGCAATCAGGTTTTTCAGCGCCAAAAGCGGATTGCTGCACCGAATATGAACCGGAATTTTTTGCAGGTTGATACCGTCAAGCAGTACCCTGAGGTTATTTTCATCCGGCACAAACTCATCAGGCATTAAAAAGGTAATGCTTTCCGCACCTTTTTCCAAGGCCTCTTTTGCCATACGGTTGCCTTCACCGGCAACAGCAAAAGTGATCTGTTCGTTAATTTTCCAGTGATTTCCTTCGCTGTTTTTTCCGCGTAGAAAGGGAAACTGCCCTGCACCGGTATGAATAAACGGCAACTGCGACAGGTCTTCCCTGCGATAAAAGGGTTCTACCGTGAATCCTTCACCGGTTTTCCAGACCAACTTTTTGTTGTAATCGGCACCTTTCAGGTCTTTTATTATCTTTTCTTTCCACTGGCGTGTTGACACCGGCGGAAATTCTTGAAACAATCGTTCGTTTTCCATTGAAAACCAAATTTTTTAATTTAAAGGTGCAAAATTAAAAGAAAAGTAAAAGGAATGAATTGTTTTTGTTAAATTTTTAACAATAAAAATTGGAGTAAGGAAAATGATATTCTGTGTGAATGTTGAAAAAAGTAGAAGTTAAGGTTACAGCAAGTAAAGAGATTGCTTCAGCCCGAAAAAACTCTTCATCCATTAAGCATTACCGAATACACTTCTTCGGTTATACTTTTTTTACGGGCTTTGCAATGACGCGATGGGGATGTTGAGAGGTTGCAGGGCATTAGCCTTACTGCCGGTACTCTTTCTGCGTCATTGCGAGCACTGCGCGTGGGAAAGGGCGTTGGAGCGAAGCAATCTCTTTATGGCACTTCATATTATTTTTTAGTGTACATTTACAAAAACAACATTTTAATTATGGAACGGGGAGGATATGTTTATATTCTTACAAATAAACACAACAAAGTTTTATATACAGGTGTAACAAGTAAACTCAGGAAAAGAATATACCAGCATAAAACGAATTATTATCCCAAATCGTTTACTGCGAGATACAATGTTCATAAATTGGTTTATTATGAAGGATTTGATTCAATTGTGGAAGCAATAGCAAGGGAAAAACAAATTAAAGCAGGACCAAGAAAGAAAAAAATCGAGCTTATCAATAAAATGAATCCTGACTGGAAAGATTTATACGATACGATTCCTGACGGTGAATAAATAATAACGGAGATTGCTTGAGCCCGAAAAAACTCTTCATCCATAAAGCATTACCGGATACACTTCTTCGGTTATACTTTTTTTACGGGCTTTGTAATGACGCGAAAAGTCTGCGGGACGTCGGAT
>JALVZH010000014.1:0-385 GCA_027022105.1 Bacteroidales bacterium
ATCAAATTCTGATAGAACGTAAAAGCTATTATGAAATGTTGCAAAAAACACAGTTCAAAGACGGAGACATAACCCAATGGATTGTTTGGTTTTTGAATTGTTTGTACCGGGCTTTGGAAAACACTGAAAATACAATAAAACGGGTCATTCATAAAGCCGATTTTTGGGACAAACACAAGGAGACGGAATTGAACAGTCGTCAACGGTTAATGATCAATAAACTATTAGATGGATTTACCGGAAAGTTAAAAACATCCAAATGGGCAAAGATTGCCAAATGTTCGCAAGACACGGCACTCAGAGATATCAAAGATTTAATTGACAAAGGAATCTTACGCCAAGAAGCTTCGGGAGGCAGAAGTACCAATTATGAATTAATTGATTC
>JALVZH010000014.1:395-5205 GCA_027022105.1 Bacteroidales bacterium
CCCCAGCTCGGTTTTTTCAAAGTTTACAAGTCCGAACTCCTTAATGCCCGGTGTGTCTATTATGGCGCCTCCGAACTCCAGGTCGAACATTTCTGCAAAGGTTGTGGTATGTTTTCCTTTTTTGTGAACCTGCGATATTTCACCCGTTTTCAAATTCAGATTCGGGTCTGTCTTATTGATTATAGCCGATTTTCCCACCCCCGAATGTCCCGAAAGCAGGGTTGTTTTTCCTTTTAAAAGTTCCTTAACCTTGTCTATGTTCAAATTTTCGGGAACCGAAGTAACCAGACATTTATATCCGGCGGACGAATAGGTCTCCATTAGTTCGCCGAGGCGTTTTTTCGAATCGTCGCCAAGCAGGTCGTATTTGTTGAAAACAATGGTAACCGGAATATGGTATGCTTCGGCAGTAACCAAAAAACGATCGATAAAACCGGTGGTTGTCCTCGGCTGCTCGATGGAGGCGATGAGCATGGCAGCATCCACATTTGCCGCAATGATGTGTACCGCCTTCGACAGTTTGGTGGCTTTCCGGATAAGATAATTCCTCCTCGGTTCTATTTTTTGAATTACCGCTGCGTCTTTATCTTTAAGAATGGAAAAATATACAACATCGCCCACGGCAACGGGGTTGGTTGCCCGTATGCCCATTATTCTGAACCTGCCTTTCAGCCGGCACTGGTAAAAAGTGCCGTCACCGGCTTTAACACTGTACCAACTTCCGGTGGAGCGGTAAACAATTCCTTTCAATAATCCGCTCATGGAAAGTTATAGTGCTTTTTAATTCTCGATTTAATATCCCAGGTGCACGACAGGCCGTCTTTGAAAGTGACAAAATCGCCCGGTTTGATGTGATAGCTGCCGTCATCTGTTTCCACGGTAACCTCCCCTTCCAAGATGTAGCACTCTTCGTCGCCGCTGTATGTCCAGGGAAACTTCGAGGGCTCTTTTTCCCATATGGGCCACGACTTAATTCCCCTTTTTTCAATCTCTTCGGGAGTCAGTTTCTCAATAATTACCTTTTCCATTTTTTAATTGTTTTTGTTTCACTTGTATGGGTAATCGCAAATCAGGTTCACCATTTGAATGAAAGTTGCTTTGTGTCAACGGATACAAATTTACGCAAAATTAAACAATATAATCGATTATCTTTTTAATGCATCCCGATTGTATTCCGTTTGTTTAACAAATTAATAACTGTAATATTTGCAAAAGAGAAAAAACTTTTTTTATATTTGACAGAAATTTAACAAACAACCTTTTTATGAACACTTCTACCGTAATATCGTTGTTCTTGTCTCCATTGCTGTTGGCATTAATGATGGCGTATCTCAATTTCAAATTTTCCATTAAAACCTGGAAATATATTTGGCAGGCAATAATTTGGGGGCTTTTTAGTGTTGTATTGGTTGTAGCGGCCAACTATATTATTCGCATTTGGGGACTTGAAAACCTGAAAAATATGCGTCGGACTGCATTTTATGTATTTGTTGTTGTTGCATTTGGTTCCGAATTTGCCAAATTGCTTGTTTTGCGATTTAAAATGTTTAATCTGAAAAGTTTTGACTCACCGCTGGCAAGTATTGTTTATTCCCTTTTTATAAGTCTCGGGTTTTCAGTCTCGGCAGTAATTTTATATGCCATCGGAATACTCGGTACCGAAAAAATGAAATTTATGGAGATGTTTTTATGGACATATCCTTTTGCCAACATCGTTTTCGGAATTGTTCTCGGATTTTTTGTAGGCATGGCCAAGGTTAGAGACAACCGGCTTATCGATACCCTTTCCGGTCTGGGTACCGCCATGTTTTTCCATGCACTTTACTATTTCTGTTTTCTTACCAACGATCACCGTTTACTTATCTTTACGGGTATCGGCTTTTTTATCATAGCATTAACATTGTTAATAAAAGGGGCTTCGGTTCCCCCGGCTGCAAAATCGTAGTTTTTTCCTGAAACTATTATGCTTACTTTTCAGATTAGTGAACGATAACGATTACAACCTATATTGTTTATAAATTAACAAATAATATTGGTTTAGGAGAACATTATGCTGTGTGATGTTGTAATTTTGCAGGGATAAAAATTATTGTCATGGATAAATTATTCAGAAAAGATGCCTTCAACTATCATGCTTTGGGGCGTCCGGGAAAGATTGAAGTAATTCCCACAAAACCATATTCAACGCAGCGTGATTTGTCGCTTGCCTATACTCCGGGTGTAGCCGATCCGTGTTTGGCAATTGATAAAAACAAAGATGATGTATATAAATACACGGCCAAAGGCAATTTGGTTGCTGTAATCTCTAACGGTACTGCCGTTTTAGGCCTTGGTAATATCGGCCCTTTGGCCGGAAAACCGGTAATGGAAGGAAAAGGCCTCCTGTTTAAGGTTTTTGCCGATGTTGATGTTTTCGATATTGAAGTTGACGAAACCGATGTTGACAAATTTATTCAAACCGTAAAAGCCATTTCGCCCACTTTCGGTGGGATAAACCTTGAAGACATTAAAGCTCCCGAATGTTTTGAAATAGAAGACCGGTTGAAAAAAGAGCTTGATATACCGGTTATGCACGATGATCAGCACGGAACAGCCATTATTACCGCTGCCGGCCTGTTAAATGCACTAAAAATAAACGGAAAAAAGATTGAAAACTTAAAAATAGTGGTTAATGGCGCCGGAGCAGCAGCTGTTTCATGTACAAAATTGTATATGGCACTGGGAGCAAAACCTGAAAACATCATTATGCTTGACAGCAGGGGTGTTTTGAATAAAAAGAGAAAAGGATTGAATTCCATTAAACAGCAGTTTGTAAGAGATGTGCCGTTCGATACGCTCGAAGAAGCACTTAAAGGTGCCGATATGTTTTTGGGACTCTCGGTTGCCGGTGTGTTGAAAAGGGAGTACCTCCTGAGCATGGCTGATCATCCCATTGTATTTGCATTGGCCAATCCTGTTCCCGAAATTTCTTATGAAGAGGCAACGTCAACCCGGTCGGATGTAATTATGGCTACAGGCAGATCCGACTATCCGAACCAGATTAACAATGTACTGGGCTTCCCGTTTATTTTCAGGGGGGCACTTGACGTAAGGGCTTCGGAAATTAACGACCATATGAAACTCGCGGCATCAAGAGCCCTTGCCGAACTTGCTCAGGAACCTGTTCCCGAGGAAGTTAACCTGGCTTTTCATATCCAGAACCTTAAATTCGGAAAAGATTATATTATTCCAAAACCTACCGACCCCAGATTAATTGAGCGTGTGGCCCCCGCAGTAGCAAAAGCGGCTATAGAAAGCGGTGTGGCAAGAAAAACCATTGAAGACTGGGCAAAATACCGTGAAGAACTAAGAAAACGGATGGGGCTGAGCAATCCGCTCAAACGGAGAATGAAAGTCAGTTGCCGTAGAAATCCCAAAAAAGTTATTCTTTCCGATGCCGAACATTACAATATTTTGAAAGCTGCAGAAATTGTTTATAATGAAAAACTGGCAATTCCGATTCTGCTTGGTGATGCTAAGTCTATTAAAAGATTGATTAAAGAGAATGAGCTTGAGCTTGACGGTGTTAAAATTATTGACAGCAAAACAGGTTTAAGCCAAAAACAAAGGGAGAAATTTGCCGATATTCTG
The DNA here is from genome assembly GCA_027022105.1 of Bacteroidales bacterium. Taxonomy (GTDB): domain Bacteria; phylum Bacteroidota; class Bacteroidia; order Bacteroidales; family F082; genus Sulfidibacterium. The sequence goes on from JALVZH010000014.1 coordinate 4,026, forward strand.
TTTGAAAAGAGAAAACGTCGCGGTATGACTAAAGCCGCTGCTTTGGAGCTGATGAAAACCTCAAATTATGTAGGTACAATGCTGGTTGAAACAGGATATGCCGATGCTTTCCTTGCCGGTTTTGCCCGTAATTATCCCGATACGGTTCGTCCGGCTTTGCAAGTTATAGGACGAAAACCCGATTCGTCCATTGTAAGCGGAATGTACATCATTACCACAAAGGAAGGGTCTTATTTCCTTGCAGACACAACGGTTAATGTAAATCCGACCGCCGAACAGCTTGTTGAAATAACTTTGCAAACAGCAAAAGCGGCAAAACATTTTAACATAACTCCTGTAATTGCAATGCTTTCTTTTTCCAATTTCGGGTCGGTTAATTGCGAAGAGGCCAATAAGGTGAAAAAAGCCGTTGAGATATTGCATAACGAACATCCCGAATTGAAAGTTGACGGGGAAATTCAGGCCAATATTGCTTTAGACCAGGATTTAATGGCGGAAAGTTTTCCGTTCTCCAAATTGGTGGGTACCGAAGTTAACACTTTAATATTCCCCAACCTGTCGGCGGCCAACATTTCGTATAAATTATTGCAAAAGGTTGGTAATTTTGAAATTATTGGTCCTATTTTGAATGGAATGAACAAACCGGTTCATGTTTTGCAAATGGGCAGTTCGGTAAACGAATTGGTAAATATGATTATGGTTGCCGTAATAGATGCCCAAAAATAACCGGGTGCAAACATCCAATAAAAAAAGGCGCCTTTGAGGCGCCTTTTTTTATTGGATATCTCATAAACCGATTAATGCTTGCTAAGGTATTCGGCAACACCTTTAGCCGAAGCTTCCATGGCTTCTTCGCCCGGATGCCAGTCGGCAGGACAAACTTCGCCATGTTCTTCGAAAAACTGAAGTGCGTCAACCATACGCAAAGTCTCGGTTACACTACGTCCCAAAGGCAAATCGTTAACTACCTGGTGACGTACAATTCCCTGTTTGTCAATTAAAAACAACCCACGATAAGCTACCGCTTCGCCGTGAAATTCCATTTCACCTTCATCGTTGTAATCGTACTCACCGGCCAAAACATCATAGTTTTCGGCAATGGTTTTCGACAGGTCGCTTACCAAAGGATATTTTACACCTTTAATGCCACCGTCTTTCTTTTCGGTGTTTAACCATGCCC
>JALVZH010000015.1 GCA_027022105.1 Bacteroidales bacterium
TTTTCGCGCGATGCATAACAAAGGTTCTCCCGCTGCGCGGGCGTTACAAACCGCTCATTCAATTCCGGATTTTCAACTTCCACTTTCGGCACCAGCGTACCTTTTAAATACAAAAGCGGCCCGACACGATAAACAAATTCAATAATCTCAACCGCCTCTTTCTTTTCGATGTGCTCAAAAAAGTAACAATACTCATTGGCCACCGTCAACATTTCGAGGATAGGCTTCTTTATGGTAACATCATCGGAATAACTACTCATGCAACAATTTTTTTGCAAAAATAGCTTTTTGAGGGAAACCAAAGCCGTAAGAGATAAATCAGCCAATTATTTGTCAGACCTGACGGGTTGAACGCTGATTTGCGGGATGGCCCCCGTCAGGTCGAAAACATTTATTATCCGGTTTTGTCACGTTCCAAGCCATCTAAAGGCAGGCCTTGCGGGTAGGAATGGCGTGGGAATCTGTTGCTATGGGCTTCCAACCCACACCTCTAACCCCTCACAATTCAGAGGCATCATCAAGCCAGCCTTGTGGGAAAGAATGCCGAAGAATCTCCCCTCGTGCTTCTTTTCCGACTCAACATACGGTACGGATAACATTCGGGGATTCATCGGGCGCGCCTGCAAACCTGACGGATTGAACGCTGACTACGTGGGTAAGGCCTCCGTCAGGTTGAGAAAAATTATAAAATTATGATAATACATTAAACCCTGTTTTGTCATGTTCCAATCCGCCTAAGGCGGAGCCCCCTGAATTGCCGGGTGTAGTGTATGTTGGTTAGCACCCCACTTGCTCATTGAGTACGTGTCCGCCGCAGGCTGATTGAGCGTTGAATATTGCTCATTTCAAATTCATTCCTCAATCCTCATTTCTTATTTCTCCAATAAATCTGAAATCGTTATTCGTTCAGCCAGAGGCAGACACGTAATCGGTGTTCATTATTCAATTTTCCTTCCCAATTTCACTTTTCCCCGGGTTCGACCTTTCAGGTCTCAGCCCACATGGCTTACCGCGACCCGTAAGGTTTTTCTGCCCGCAATCCACCGTCATCTCCTATCCATGTTACTCAACAGGGATACGGTTGGAACGTTCGTTTTTGTAATCTACCGGCAAATCGGGTACACCGTTGCCATTGGTATCTTTTAAATGCTGCATGTATTTAATAATGCCAATCCATTCTGTACCCGGTTGTACTCCGTTAGTGTTGTTATCAAAATCTATTGTCATGCTGCTCATATCGGTTACGGGTGTTCCGTCCGCTTTTTTGGGCACTACATTTACAAGGCCTTTGCTCAGCGACTTTACCCTTCCGATAAAACTCAACAGATAAGAATCGGCCGTTACCGAATAGAGTTTCGGGTTTTTCTTTGACAGGTCAACGGGCTTGCCGTTCATCTCAATCTTTACCACCTTGCGAAGCATCATCTTTTTCGGGTTGTAATACACCTTTATTCCCGAAACAAATACATAGCCGTCATCACCACCCGACAACAACAGTACCTCCATCAGGTTTTTCAACTCATGGCCGGTAATGTAAATTTTCTGCAACGGATACCCCGGAAGTTTTTCATTTGCCCTTCCCAACGACATTACCCTGAAAACATCGGGTACCGTTACAAATCCCGTTTTTCCTTTCAAAATATTGTCGCGCACCGTTCCCGAAGCAAGCAACTCCACATCGGTACCGCCACCGTAATTATCCACATAATACTTTATTGCATCAACACAAAAAACTCCGAGGTTGGTGTGTTGGTATCCCTTTTCGTTGTGTTTCATCAAATCGAACGACGTTTCGGCAACCGTATCGGAATAGGCAAGTCCGAGGTTATCAAGAATCTCTCTGTTAATCGCATCCTTATATGCCTCTATTTTAAGGTTAACCACAGGGTCTCCTTTAATTTTGTCATCAACGGGAATAAGTTGATACCGGTAGTCTGCTATCTTTCCGTTTTTGATGTTCAGTGTAAGTTCGCCGAGATTTTTCAAATAGCTTCCCGTTTGTACAATCAAAGTGTTTTTTACCTTAAAAGGTTTGTTTACCACAACGTGGGTATGTCCGCTGAATATAACGTCAATATCTTTAACCTTTTTTGCCAGTTTCACATCTTCACCCTCAAAACCTCCTTTTCCGTCGGGATAAACCCCGCTGTGCGACAGGCAGAAAACCAGGTCTGCGCCTTTCTCCTTTTTAAGCATTTTAGCCGTTTTGCGGGCAGTCTTTATCTGTTTTGCAGCCGTAACAGGTGCTTTCAAGGGTGCCACATCGGCCGCATCAATACCGAGCAAACCGAAAATCCCGATTCTTACCCCTTTCACTTCCACTATTTTGTACGGAATTATAGTCCCGTCTTTAAACAGTGATTCCAGGGCATCGTCACGCGGGTCGGTTTTATCAAATATGAGATTTGAAGAAATAATTTCCGGGATGTCACCAAACTTTTTTGCCGCATTTATGGCACCGGCCAGAGCCTGCGGGCCATAGTCGAACTCATGATTCCCTATGGTGGTAAAATCAAAACCCATCTCCTTCATCAAATGCAGTTGGAAACCCGTTTTGGGTTCCACCGTATTAAACAGCGTTCCCATATAAAAATCGCCGGCGTCCAGCACAAGCGTTCCCGCTGGATCAGCAGCTTTTTGTTGTTTGATAAGCGTTGCCAGCCGGGCAAACCCACCCAGGACTTCATCATTGTTCACAACCATGGGTGAATAATCAACCTCCGGCCCGTCGCCGGTAAGCCGCGAATGCATATCGTTCGTATGCAATATTGTGATTTGCTGGGCAAATACATAACTTGGTATTGTCAGGATAACCAATACGGCAGAGATAATTAATAATTTTTTCATTGGAATGAGATATTTAAATGCATATTAGTGATTATCAAATAGATATTCGCTATTCTGTAAAAAAACAAGGGCAAATTCAATCAATATTTGTCACAAAACAAGGGCAAATATGATTAAATTTTGTATAAAAACAAGGGCAGTTTGCTTTTTTTCCTGTTTTTCAGTTGATTTCCTTATTTACAACCCCAGTTCTTTAACTATGGAATCGATTTTAGCGGAAAGTGCATTATTCACCTTGTCATAATCGTCCCGGCTCTCCAATGTTCCTTTTATTCCGAAATAGAATTTTATCTTGGGTTCGGTACCTGACGGACGCACACTTACTTTACTGCCCTCTTTGGTAAAGAACTGTAAAACATTGGATTTTGGCAAATCAATGGGGGTCTCTTCACCCGTTACAAGGTTATTGCTTACGCTGCTTTGGTAATCCTTTATTACAACCACGGGGGAACCTCCCAACGACTCGGGCGGATTGCTGCGGAAATCATCCATAATTTTTTTAATTTCTTCGGCACCCGATTTTCCTTTGCGCACTACCGATATGAGTTTCTCTTTATAAAACCCGAACTCCATATAGAGGTCTTTCAGCATCTCCAGCATCGAAACTCCTTTGTCTGCTGCCCAAACCGCCGTTTCGGCAATCATGGAACAGGAAATAACGGCATCTTTATCGCGGACAAAATCACCCACAAGATATCCGTAACTCTCCTCTCCCCCACCGATAAAGGTCTTTTTACCTTCATACCGTTTTATAATATCGGCAATGTATTTAAATCCGGTAAGCACATCAAAATGTTCAATGTTGTACTTATCTGCAATGTCGAACAGCAATTCGGAAGTAACAATGGTTTTTACGATATATTCGTTTCCGGTAAGTTTTCCGTTTTCGTTCCATTTGGTTAACAGATAATTTATCAGAAGGCTGGCAGCCTGGTTACCGTTCAGCAGTACAAAATCGTCACCGTTTCGCACGGCAATACCCACACGGTCGGCATCGGGGTCGGTAGCCATTACCAAATCGGCACCAATCTCCTTGGCTTTTTTAATGGCAAGTTCGAGTGCCGCCGGTTCTTCGGGATTGGGCGAAACAACGGTGGGGAAATTACCGTCGGCAACCGCTTGTTCTTCGACAATGGTTACATTTTCAAAACCGAAATTCTTTAACGATTGGGGTACCAATGTAATGCCCGTACCATGCAGCGGTGTATAAACTATTTTAAAATCCTTATTCTTCCGAATTACTTCGGGTGATAACGAAAGTTCTTTTATCTTTTGCAAATAAACTTCATCAACCTCTTTTCCAATGATCTCAATCAATTCTTTGTTACCGTTAAAATTCACTTCATCAATGGAGCCGATTTTATTTACCTCGTCAATAACATTTTTGTCGTGAGGTGATATAAGCTGCCCGCCGTCTTCCCAATAGGCCTTGTATCCGTTGTACTCTTTGGGATTGTGGGATGCTGTAATGACAATGCCCCCCTGACAACCCAAATGCCTGATGGCAAACGAGAGTTCCGGTGTAGGCCTCAGGTCTTCAAACAGATAAACCTTAATTCCGTTGGCCGAAAAAACGTCGGCAGTAATCTCTGCAAAATAGCGGCTGTTGTTTCTCGAATCGTGGGCAATGGCAACTTTAATTTGCTCCAAACCAGGGAAATTTTTCTTTAAATAATTTGTAAATCCCTGTGTTGCGGCTCCCACAGTGTATTTGTTCATCCTGTTGGAACCCACGCCCATAATTCCGCGCAACCCGCCGGTTCCGAATTCCAAATCCTTGTAAAACGATTCGACCAACTCTTCCGGATTGTTTTCCATCATCTCACGGATAATTCTTTTGGTCTCTTCATCATAATTTCCGTTGAGCCAACTGTTGGCTTTATCCAAAACCTGTTGATCTGTTTTTGTACTCATGGTATGTTTTTTTAAGTTAATTTCTTAATTGTTTTTTTCAGGCTGTCGAGCCAGTATGGAATTTCCAGATTAAAATCATGTTTTATTTTGGCTTTATTCAAAACACTGTAAAAAGGGCGGTTCGCTTTTGCCGGAAAATCTTTTGATTCGATAGCATTAACCATACAGTCAATTCCGGTTTCAGCCATAATGGCTTTGGCAAAATCGTACCAACTGATTACACCCTCGTTGCTGTAATGATAGATTTCCTTCGCAGGGCCGGAACCTGTTTTTTCAATCATCTCAAGCAAAGCCCCGGCCAGGTCGGCAGCGCAGGTGGGTGTTCCTATCTGGTCAACAACCACACCGAGTGCATCACGTTCTTTGCCAAGCCGCATCATTGTTTTCACAAAATTATTTCCAAATGCCGAATAGAGCCACGAGGTACGCACAACAATT
>JALVZH010000016.1:0-9692 GCA_027022105.1 Bacteroidales bacterium
GGCCGATTTGATTACCATATCCGTTTTTTCGTCGTTGTTAAACCATTCCAAAAACCTGTCCATTTCATACTTAACTTTTCCGGGAGCGGGTGCCTGATAATGCACGCGTTCTTTTCCCATTGCCCCCGATACAATTTGCATTTCATGGCTCCGGTACCGGCCTGTATCTATTTTGTGCATCCCGCTTCTTCCTGTGGGAAAAAGTGCAGCATGCCAGCCGAATAATCTTTCTTCATCAAGCGGTTTTTTAAAATTTTGGGTTGCATCCAGCATCATTTCCACAATACCATCAACATATCTGTCGGGATATACCATTCCGGCAACGTTTAATCCCAAATGTTTTGCAATGGATGAGCGAACCTGATCGTAATTTAAAAATTCACCCTCTATTTCCGATGATTTTAAAACGTCAAGGGTTAATGTGGTAAGCATGGTTTCTTCTCTCAAAGAGAACCCCAATGCATTAATTTGTCCGAAAACTTTTCCCTGCAAAAAGCGTACTTTGCCAAGTAACGGATGAACCTCTTTTTCGTCCCAATAAAAATCCGGCCAATTATCATATTGATAAATGTATTTTGCCATTATTTTTCTTTTTTGCGGCAAATATACAAAATATTCTCCGCATATTTAAGGAGATTATCGGGTTTATTCTCCGCAAAAATTGACTTTCCAAATTAAACGGGTTATTGCCTATAAAACGGAAAAACCTTGCAACCTTTTGCCGTTATTTACGTATCATCATAAAACGATGATGCAGTTTTTAATTATAACGAACCATACCGGATATGTATATAATTGATATTCAATACAATACCCCCCCCCCTGTGGGTAATTATCGCAACCGTAAGGATTGTCCTGTTTGCTGCATTACATACGATAGATCATTTTACTACCGGGAAATTATCATTAAATGAAAGTAAAACATTATCACCGGATATTGCTGCCAAAAGTATCTTTTTATTGGGGAAAAACAAATACATCATACCCGGGCCGTGTGCCGTACGGTTTTGTATGGACAACACGGCAAAAACAACCTGATCAAATCCTTTTACAATCCTTTAATACAAATTTGATACGAACCTGAAAAAGAAAAAAATATGAAGAAAATAATAATAACAACAATAGTAACAGGCATTATAATTGCCGGATTTTTCGCTTGTAATAAAAATTATGTTACAAGCCCTGATAACAACAAAAAAACAGTTAAATACACAGCCGAAGAAATGGCCATATGGCATAAATTGGTGAATTTCAACAACAAAATAAAAACCGGCACAAGAGATGAGGAGTTCATAACCCCCGACAGCGCCATGTGGTACCTTGAAGCGCTTTTTAATGTAACACAGGCTACCGATACAACTTATGAAAAAACAGCAATAGACACAACCTTTTACAGTCTGCCTGTAAATGACAACGGAATGGTAAACATGAACGACGTTATATCGGTTTATAACCAGATGGTTACAAACATGAACAACTACCTGAACAGTATTCCTTCAGCATATAAATATTTGATTTTAGGAGATGTTTTTAATACATCTACCAGAGACGGTGGATTTACTTTCGGTGTTGAAGATACTTATGGAATTGACCCTTTAATATGTTACGATTCAATCGGAGAAGATGATGACTGGTTGTATGGAAATATGCTTGGAAAATGTGATGGTACACACCAGTGGGAATCGGATGCATCACAAGAATTAAAAAAACGTTTCAACAACCCACACAATTGTACTTCTAATTATGGAGGTGATACAGTACAGGTAAGTATTATATCAAAATATGTAGATGAAACAATGTATCCAGATTACATTTTTCACAAACATGATACAGTTGCCCCCTGTATAGATGATGATAGTTTGAGATATTTTTTATCTAAAGGACATTCGGAAATAATCTATAAATATGAAACGGATGGCGGTCAACGTCCGGCTGGAAAAGATTTTATTAATATTGAGATTTGGACAAATAATCCGAATCCGAGTGATAACTATTATTACCACCGGTATTCTATTAAATATGCTACAATTATAGTAATTCCACCGATTCCGGAATAATATTTTCAGTTTTTGTCCCGAACAATTTATATTGTTCGGGACAATTAATTAAAATGTCTTATGAAAAAAATAATATATTCATGCTTAATTGCATTGTTGTATATCGATAATTTGAATGCCCAGGATACCATTCGATGGTCTGATGATACTATTTTTGTAAAAAAGGATATAAGTATTGACACAGGTAAGGTTTTGTTAATTGAAAGCGGAACGAGAATTATTTTCATGAGTAATTATACTATAAAAATTTACGGGATGATTAACTGCAAAGGTAGCCGAGATGATTCTATATATTTCCAAATAAATGACACAACATCATTAATGGATACATCAACTTTAAACGGCGGCTGGGGAGGCATTAAACTCCTAACCAATAATTCTGATTCTTCATTTTTCAATTATTGTAATTTTTATTATGGAAAAACGCTTGATTCGGGCGGAGCTTTATATGCATATAATTACAATAAAATTACAATAAAAAATTCTGTCTTTCAACATAATGTGGCAGCATATTCCGGCGCTGCAATTTACTTTTATCAAGTTAATAACTCTCTGATTAGTAATTGTTTTTTTAAATACAATCAAAGTTTACAAAATAAAAATACGGATTTTTATGGCGGAGCAATTGCCGCGGAAGAGTCAAAAATAACAATTGATTCGAACATTTTTTTTAAAAACGTTGCTTTGGAAATACATTATTCCGGTGGAACGGTATGTTACTGTGGTGTTGGTGCAGCTGTTTATACAAGTTTTTGTCCTGCCGGTTATCCTGTAATTATCAATAATGTTTTTTCCAACAATACAGGTGTAAGTGGTACCTTGTATGAAAACAACATCAAAGCTTATATTGCTAATAATTTGTTAATCAATAATAAAGATATAGCTTTTATGAATGGACACGGGGGAAGTCAAACATTATTCATAAACAATACAATTGCTAACAATTTTACCGATTTTATTCCATATTCAAGTTGCGACATAAACTCAAAATATTATCGGTTTATCAATAATATAGTCTGGAATAACCCTTCTGCAGCATATCCGGCTTTTCCTCAGATCGGTCATATACCAGGTCGTACCGAAATCAGTTATTCTTGTATTCAGTATAGCTATCCCGGTGAAGGAAATATATCGGATCCTCCGGTTTTTACTAATCCCACTCAGGGTGCAGGTGTATATTTTAACGGCTTGGAGGCCGATTGGACATTACAAAATAGTTCATATTGTATTGATGCCGGAATTCCCGATACATCAGGATTAAATATACCGCCTTTGGATTTGGCACACAACAATAGAACTGTAAATGGCAGAATAGATATGGGAGCATATGAAAATCAAACGGTTTCTAATAAAATAATACCGAATGCCAAACAGGATAAGCCTGAAAAAAAAGAAATTGATAATGTTAAGAAATCGGAATTAGTTGATTTACGTATTATAGTTAAAAAAAGTTATCATTCACAAAATAAAAACGAAACTATTATTTTGGAATACAAAACCAAAAACAATGAAACAGTTTTACCTTCATTGTCTTGGAAAAAACACATTAATAATGAAAAATAAAACACTTATATTAACAATATTATTGTTTCTGTTGCCTGTTTTACTAAAAAGCCAGATGGCGCTTATTAATTGGACGGACGATACAATTTCAATAAATTCGGATGTGTATATAAACAGTAATACCGTATTAAAAATTAATCCCGGAGTTACCGTTTTGTTCTACGGATACTATTCTATTTATATTGAAGGTTTGTTAATTGCAAAAGGCAACAAGAATGATTCCATTGTTTTTACAGTTGCCGACACAACAGGTTTTAGCGATATATATTCCGAAAACGGGAGTTGGCACGGATTAAGGTTCAACAATAGAACTAATAATGATACAAGTTTTATAAATTATTGTATTTTAAAATATACAAAAACGTATCTTATCAACCATTTCCAAAATGGTAATGAAATGGGTGGAGCGATATATTCACATTATTATTCAAACATTGACATAAACGGTTGCTCCTTCAAGAATAATATTGCTTGTCAAAAAGGCGGAGCAATTTACGTATCCGATAATTTATCGCTGAATGTAAATAGCTCAAATTTTATCAATAACAAATCTTTCTTTAAAGGTGGCGGTCTTTATGTTAAAAATACAGATAGCAAAATTGAGAATAATTTGTTTTATAAAAATTCTGCGTCTGATGTTGATTCGGTATTGATAAATGATACTTTATTTAACATTGGATATGAAGGGATGGGAGGAGCTTTATACCTTGAACAGAATAATAACTTATCAATTGTAAACAACAACAGGTTTTTTAATAACTTTTCTGCCTTAAGTACTGTTTTTATAAATAGTAAAGATTACCTTTTTGAAAACAATTTATTGTGTAATAATGACGGTTATGCATTTTATGACGGTTTCGGAATAAATGGCAACGGAAAAATAATAAACAACACAATAGCAAATAATGTCAACTATTTATATGTAATAGGAGGTGTTTATGCTTTACTGTTTAATGGTGATTTTGATATTCGGAATAATATAATCTGGTATAATTTTAGCGGTTGGGATTGGTACCAGATTAATTCCGGATTGTTAATTTATTATAACTGTATAATGGGGGGGTATGGACATCCCAGTTTATACAATATAAAAGAAAACCCTTGGTTTGTCAACCCCACCCCCGGCCCCGGCCTCGCTTTCGACGGTCTTTCGGCAGACTGGACACTTATGGAAGATTCGCCCTGTATCAATGCCGGAACACCCGATACCACGGGCTTAAATATCCCTGCTGTCGATATAGCCGGTAACCCGCGTATTTTCGGCAACAGAATAGATATGGGTGCTTACGAAAACCAAACCGTATGGGTAAAAGTAAACAACGCTCCGGTTGCAGATAATATTAATATTTATCCAAACCCCGGTAACGATAAAATAAACATCTCGTTACCCGGGAACAACACACCGGTCTGGTTTGACATGTCGGATGCCACAGGACAAACGGTTATCCATACCCGGTTATACAATGAATTGTCGGCAGTTTATCCGCAAAATCTGCCTGCCGGAATCTATTTTTACAGGGTATTTGACAAAGAGAAGGTTATAAAATCGGGGAAATGGATAAAACGGTAAGCGGGTTTTTTGTCTTAATCATATCTCGCCTGTGGCGGGGTTCCATTAGTGTAATCCCTGTAATTCGATGATTTTTTCTCATCGAATTATGCGGATTTAACGGATTATGATTTTCTTCATACCGGTGGTATGAAGAAAAAAACGGATTCAGAATTATTTTTGGCATAAAAAAATCCCTGCGATGAGCAGGGATTTTGTTGCCCGACCAGGGTTCGAACCTGGACTCTTCTGATCCAGAGTCAGACGTGTTGCCAATTACACCATCGGGCATTTTTCAGGTGCGCAAAAATATAAAAGTTTTTATTCTGCAAACTTTTTTGAAGAAAAAAATTATCTCTTTTTTGCCCAGCTGTCGCGCAACGGTACCGTACGGTTAAAAACAAGCTTTTGCTCCGTGCTCTCTTTGTCCACTGCAAAGTATCCCAAGCGCTGAAACTGAAACTTGTCACCCGGTTTGCTGTCTTTTAACGAGGGTTCCAATTTGCAGTTTGTAAGCACTTTCAATGAGTCGGGATTCAGGAACTCTTTAAAATCCTTATCCTTGTGTCCTGCGGGGTCTTCGTCCATAAACAGTCTGTCGTAAAGCCGTACTTCGGCGTCAATGGCATGTTGTGCCGATACCCAGTGCAGGGTTCCTTTCACTTTTCGCTGTGCGCCGCTGCCGCCGCTTTTGGTGTCGGGGTCGTAGGTACAATAAATTTCGGTAATCGCTCCGTTTTCATCTTTTTTGTAGTCCTCACATTTAATTATGTAAGCTCCTTTCAGGCGCACCTCTCTTCCCGGACCCAAACGGAAAAATTTCCTCGGCGGGTCTTCCATAAAATCGTCACGCTCTATAAAGAGTTCCCCTGTAAAAGGCACTTTGCGGCTTCCGCTTTCCGGATCTTCGGGGTTGTTTATCACCTCCATCTCTTCCATTTTTCCTTCGGGATAATTGGTGATGATCAGTTTTACGGGATTCAGTACTCCGAAAACCCGGGGCGCAATGAGGTTAAGGTGCTCGCGTACGCTAAACTCCAGCAGTCCCACATCTATCACATTGTCGCGTTTGGCAATTCCTATGCGGTCGGCAAAGTTTCGGATGGATTCGGGGGTATAGCCCCGCCGCCTTAAACCGGAAATGGTGGGCATACGCGGGTCGTCCCAACCCGAAACCACGCCTGTTTCCACCAGTTCCAACAGTTTGCGCTTGCTCATCACCGTATAGCTCAGGTTAAGCCGTGCAAATTCGATTTGTCGCGGACGGTAATCGCCTTCGGCAATCTGATCAAGAAACCAGTCGTACAGCGGACGGTGAATTTCAAATTCCAGCGTGCACAACGAGTGGGTAATGCCTTCGATGTAATCGGACTGGCCGTGTGCAAAATCGTACATGGGATAAATACACCATTTGTTGCCCGTACGGTGGTGTTCGGCATGCAAAATGCGGTACATAATGGGGTCGCGCATGTGCATGTTGGGCGAGCTCATATCTATTTTGGCACGCAGCACCCGCGAGCCGTCAGGAAATTCACCCGCTTTCATCCGCTCAAACAAATCCAGGTTTTCTTCAACGGGCCTATTTCTGAAAGGGCTTTCCTCGCCCGGTCGTGTAGGTACGCCCCGCTGACGGCTTATCTCCTCTTGCGACTGGTCGTCCACATAAGCCTTTCCCTCTTTTATCAGTTTAACCGCCCATTCGTACAGTTGGTCGAAATAGTCGGAAGCATAATAGGGTTTGTCGTGCCACTGAAACCCAAGCCATTGAATGTCTTCTTTTATAGATTCAACATATTCGGTATCCTCTTTTTCGGGATTGGTGTCATCAAAACGAAGGTTGCACAATCCGTTGTATTGCTCTGCCAGCCCGAAGTTCAGGCAGATGGATTTGGCATGCCCGATGTGCAGATATCCGTTGGGTTCGGGCGGAAAACGCAGATGAACTCTGCCGTCGTTTTTTTTATTCATCAAATCTTCCTCGATAATAGCTTCGATAAAATTTAATGAGCGGTTGTTATTACCTGTTGATTCCATAATTATTTAAGAAAAATTAATTGACCTCTATTGTTTTAACAGCCGACAAAAGTACATTAATTTTCACAACGCAAACCAATACTGCCGGCTTCTCATAATTCAGAGACATCGTCAGGCAGTCCATATGGGATAAAATGCCGATGAATCTCCCCTCATGTTTCTTTCTCGATTCAGAATACGGTACAGAGATCATTCGGGGATTCATCGGGCGCGCCTGCCCTTTGTCTTACCTGTTTGCGCCCTCTGAATTTTGAGGTGTAGAGTATGTTATATTTCCCCACCTGCAAGGCCTGCAAAAGCTAAAATGTTATTTCATTCAGCGCCTTCCGAATTATTACGAAAAACCCAAACGTTAAATCCGGTCCCAACACAGAATACCTGAACTAAAACTTTCAAACCTGAAACTTTAAACTTTTTAACATCCTTTACATCAATCCCCAATACAATAATCTGTAGGATTTTTCTTTGACGGGATAATCTTTACGGTTCCATGTATTCCCAATGTAATCACCGGATTCACCGGATCGTTGGACCTTATGGTTATGCTTTTGTGCAATACCCCCACATATCGCCGTGTTTTTAATTTAACACCCAACACACTGCTTTCGCCCGGTGGAATCATTTTTTCGGGCAACCCCGTTATTTTAACTCCTTTGTCCGGCGTTATGGCGTAAATCAACAGGGGTTTATTTCCGCCGTTGGTAAACCGGAATGTATAAAAGATTGTTTTACCCTTGCGCATATGTCCGAAATCATACAAATATGAGTCGAATATTATACGGGGTACGGTATCTGCCGCCATGATTTTCTTCCCGATTGTCCCCTTTCTTATTTCAGATACAAAATAGAGGAATTTAAAAGGATTCCTGCTGTCGTCGGTTTGAAATTCAGCCTCAAATCGTTGCTGACCCTCCGGCATCTCCTCTGGTACGGAAATACGAATCAAAGCATTAACCGAAGTGCCGGGACGTAACACACCGGCATCATAGGTTATTGATACAAAACGATTGCTTTTTCCCGGAGTTAAAGTTATTTCACTCTTTCCCGCATTGTACATTCCCACGGAAAAACCGGTATCCTGCCCCTGATACAAAACGCCTAAGGGTGTTTCCAGACTGTCAACGCCAAAAGCAATGTTTCCTATCAGAAAGGGGTATTTTTTAAGGAAAGCGGAATCGGTCTGTGCCTTCAAACAGGTTGAAAAAAACAATAAAAAACCAATGAATAAGTTTTTTTTCATCTGAAGGGCGAAAGTACAATAAAAAACCCGGATATGCATCCGGGCTTTTTAACGGTTTTGTTTTTAACCCTTTTTTTATGAACTTAATTAAAATTCAAGTTAATATCTATACTCATTATCAACACGTTAACTTTAAGAAGCATTATTTATTAATATTGAACACACTTTTGTGCTCTTTAAAATTTTTCAGCCCCGTATCAAGAAAGTTTACAAAAGCATCCACATTGAGGTCATAAGCGCGTGGTTGTGCCAGTACATTGCCGTCGGCATCCATCAGCACATAAAAGGGTTGTGCATTTACCCCGAATTTAGTTATTTGGAAATCGGCATACTTTTTCCCGATAGTCTTTTTTAGTTTTCCGTCATAAGTAGATTTAACCCATTCGTCTTCGGGGAGTTTGTATTTATCGTCCACATAAAGTGCCAGGACAATGTAATCGTTGCGCAGTCTTTTCAACACTTTGGGATCCGACCATACATTGGCTTCCATTTCACGGCAGTTAACACATCCGTGGCCTGTAAAGTCAATAAAGATGGGTTTGTTCTGCTCTTTGGCGCAAGCCACTGCCTGATCGTAATCGAAATAGCCTTCAAGGCCGTGGGGCAGGTGCAGAAACTCATGGTATTTGGGTGTTTCGCAAATTTCTTTCACCTCATTCCCATTGGCACCACCTCCGCCGAATGTCTTCACATTCTCACGTACTATTTTGTTCATGTCAAAGTCAATAGTCGATTGCGGTGGCAGATAGCCCGAAAGTGCTTTCAGGGGTGCACCGAACATACCCGGAATCATATAAACCACAAAAGTAAAGGTGACAATAGCCAGTAAAAGTCGCGGCACACCGATAAAAGGCACATCGTCGTCGTGGGCGAATTTCAGTTTTCCCAACAGATAGAGACCCATAAGGAAGAAGATTACAATCCAGAAAGCGAGATACACTTCACGGTCGAGAATATGCCAGTGGTAGGTCTGGTCGGCAATGCTTAAAAACTTCAGTCCCAAAGCAAGTTCGAGGAAACCCAAAACCACTTTAACCGAATTGAGCCACCCCCCCGATTTGGGCAGTCCCTGCAACCATGAGGGGAAAAAGGCAAACAGGGTAAAGGGCAATGCAAAGGCAAGCGAAAACCCGAACATACCCACAATGGGTTTCAAAACCTCACCTCCCGCCGATTCAACAAGTATGGTTCCCACTATGGGCCCCGTACAGCTAAATGATACCAGCACCAGCGTCAATGCCATAAATAC
>JALVZH010000016.1:9702-16109 GCA_027022105.1 Bacteroidales bacterium
ATAAATACCGGCCCCATTAGTCCGCCTTTATCCGCCTTTTCGTCGCTTTTGTTTACAAGCCAGTGCGGCAGTGTAATTTCAAACATTCCGAAAAAGGAAAAAGCAAAAATGACGAAAATCAGGAAAAACAAAATATTGGGCAACCAATGGGTACTCAGCCAGTTGGCAATATTAGGCCCGGCAATGACTGCCAATATGGAACCTATAAAAGTGTAAATAAGAATAATGCTCAGGCCGTAAATAAGTGCCTCAAATTTCCCTTTGGCTTTGTTTTCCTCATCTTTCATGAAAAAGGATACCGTCATGGGTATCATGGGAAATACGCAGGGTGTGAGGATTGCGATAAGCCCCCCGAGGAAAGAAAGAATAAAGAAACCCCACAGACCTTTTTTCTTTCCCGTAATATCAATACTTCCCCGATCTTTATCTCCTGCTGTTTCCACGGCATTGGGTTCGGTACCCGCCGTTTCTTTTGCTCCGGCAATCACTTCATCCCTTTTGCCGTTTATATGAAATTCATAATCGGTATAAAGTGCCACACAACCAACGTCGTTGCAACTCATGTAAGCAATTTCGCCGGTAACCGGAATATCCTTTTTGTCTGATTTTATTTTAATGCGTTGTTTAAAGGAGGCTTTATTGTTAAAAAACCTGATTTTCATTTTAAATACATCGTCGTACTCCTCAATGGGTTTGGTCAGTTCAACCGGCTCTCCGACCAACTCAAAATCGGATGATTTCTCAAATTCAAATACCGTGGGCAGGGGGCCGTCTTCAGGAACATTGACCGAATAGAGATGATAACCCTTGTCAATGGTCGCATTAAAGTAAAGATCATAGGTTTTTCCGGCTACTTTTTTTGCTTCAAAAGTCCATTTTACAGGCTCCAGGATTTTGCTCTCTTTTTTTGCAGGAGCCTGCGTTACGTCACTTTTCAGCTCAAAAGAAAAATCAACATCCTGCGGGGGAAGGCACTGCTTGTCGTCGCAGCACATGTAATCGAGCACTCCTTTCACCCTTACTGTGCCGGGAGCCAGCAGCTTAACCTTCTGCTGGAAAACAGCTTTGTTGGCATAAAACTTCAGTTTCATTTCAAAGTTGGGATCATACTCCTCAATAATATCACCCACCTCTGCAACACTGTCAACAAGCAGGTAATCGTCGCTTTTTTCAAATGTAAAAGTGGTGGCCGGCGGCGACATGGGTATGTCTTGGGAGTAAAGATGCCATTTGGGTTCTATGGCGGCTGTAAATTTTAATAAATATTCGTTTTCTCCGGTTTTCTCGGAAGAAAATGTCCATTTTACAGGCTCCAGAATTTGCGCTTTCAAACCCATGGAAACCAATATAATGCTTATCAGAAACAGATATTTTTTCATAATTTATTTTATTTCAAGATTCAGATTCGCAAAAATACTCTTTTTGAATAAATAGTAGTATTGATACAAAACCTTTACTTTGTTGTAGCATATGTGACAACCTGTATGCAGGTGGTGTTGCATATTTACAGTTCATTAACATTGCTATTACTTTTTTTCTGACTTTCGCATAAAATTTAAGTTATGTGGATTTGGTATCTGCTATTGGGCTTTCTCATTGTAATGGCAATTCTATTTGTTTTAATTATCAGAGGGTTCAAAAATCCTGTTTTAAAATATCAAAAGCCTTATGAATCCGGTTTTGAGGTTGAGGATGTCTGGTTTCCGGCAAAAAACGGCAAACGGCTGCATGGCTGGTTTGTTTCATCCGGCAGCAAAAATCCGACGATTATTCTGGTGCACGGGTGGGGTAAAAATGCAGAAAGAATGACTCCTTATATTAAAGGGCTGTGTTGTCGCGGGTATAATATTTTCGCTTTCGATTCGAGAAACCACGGACTAAGCGACCCCGACGGTTATTCGTCCATGCTGAAGTTTGCCGAAGACATCATTTCTTCCATTGATTACCTCGAAAAAAGGGAAGACCTCGAAAACAAAACCGTTTTCCTTATAGGCCTCTCCATCGGGGGCGGAGCGTCGCTGTATGCTGCTTCGCACGACAGAAGAATAAAAAAGGTGGTTACCGTAGGCGCTTTTGCCGACCCGCGTGACGTAATGCGGAAAGAGATAGAAGCCCGGCATATTCCCTATTTTCCTTTGATTTGGCTGTTCTTTAAATTTTTGGAATGGCACCTCGGTGTTAAATTACAAACCATAGCACCTGTAAATAATATTTCAAAATCGAATGCGGAAATATTGCTGATTCACGGCAAGAAAGACAAAGTGGTGCCTTTTGAACAGGCTGAAAAACTGATGACCAACAAAGGCAATGCACGGGTGCAACTGTGGGCCATTGAAAACCGCGGCCACTCAAATTGCCATTTGGAACCGGGGTTTTGGGGGAGACTGGATGTTTTTTTTAAAGTATGAAATATGTGGTGAAAAGCATTAACACTTGACTTTTAAACCATTAGACGAAACAAAAAAAGTACGGATATTCAAATTAACACTATCTCCAAAAGTGCAACATTTTTTGTTGTATGTTACTTTTTATTTTAATCTGCTCAAAATAAAAACTATTGCCATTATGATTGAAGTTCCAATCAAAATATATGAAATAGTTTTAATTCTATTGAATTCTTCAGCTCTATGTCGTAATATTTCATTATGTATCGGACTTTTTTTTAGTCAGTAAATTTTTATTCTCCAATTTATTTTTAAGTTCTTTTATTTTTTCATATCTCTTTTCCTGCGCCTGCTTTTGTTTTCAAAGATTTTTTCCCAGTTGTAACCCATTTGTCAATTAGTTATTATTTGATTTATGCTATGCACAAAGAATTAATATAGCAACATCTACAATCTTAAAAATAAAAAATGACGGACAACAGTTATTTTGCCGTTTTGAAACAAAGAAGCGACCGGTATCAGGAAAATTTCCCATAATAGAGACGCTTTGCGACTCCTCCCGGACGCATATGCAAAGTTAATTACTTTTTTATATTTTTTCCAATTCCACAGTAAAATGCCTCAAAATCGGTGCTTCTTTCACAATCCGCAATCCTTTGGTAATTTTATCCCGTCTGTCGTAAACATTGATGAGTGCTGCCGCCACATAATCCATATGGTTGTTGGTATAAACCCGCCTCGGGATAGCCAGCCGTACCAGTTCCAGTTCGGGATAACGGTTTTCGCGTGTGTCGGGGTCACGGTCGGCGAGCAAAGTGCCTATCTCAACCGCTCTCACTCCCCCCTCAATATATAACTCTACTGCAAGGGTTTGTGCAATGTATTGCTCTTTGGGAATGTTGGGCAGGAACCGTTTTGCATCCACAAAAATCGCGTGACCTCCAAAGGGATATTGAACGGGAATACCGTAATCGCGTAATTGTTTTCCGAGGTAAGCAACCTGATTAATACGTGTTTCGAGGTAGTGAAAACCGGTGCCTTCGTACAGTCCCTGTGCCAAAGCGTTCATATCCCGCCCCGACATGCCGCCGTATGTGATAAATCCCTCGAAAAGAATGTTGTACATTGTGGCCGCCTCAAAATGCTCTTTATGCCTGAACCCGATAAAACCGCCCATATTCACAATGGCATCTTTTTTACTGCTCATGGTCATCCCGTCGGCATAGGAGAACATTTCCCGCACAATTTCGCGAATGGTTTTGTCTTTAAATTCCTCTTCCCTCAGTTTTATAAAATAGGCGTTCTCGGCAAAACGTGCCGAATCGAAAAAGACGGGAATACCGTATTTGTCAGCCAGCTTCCGTACACCCCGCATGTTTTCGATGGATACCGGCTGTCCGCCCGAAGTGTTGCAGGTAACGGTAACAATAATCATGGGAACCTGCTTGCGGGGATACTTTTTCAGGACATTTTCGAGTTTTTCAAGGTCTATATTTCCCTTAAACGGATGATCCAGTTCCGTATGGAACGCTTCGTCGATGGTGCAATCCACGGCATGGGCTTTCCGAAATTCTATATGTCCTTTGGTGGTATCGAAATGGGAATTTCCGGGAATAATATCACCCTCTTTGACAAGTGTTGAAAAGAGTACGTTTTCGGCTGCCCGTCCCTGATGTGTGGGCAGGAAATACTCGAAACCGGTAATATCGTGAATGGCATCTTTCAGCCGGTAATAAGAGGAAGCGCCGGCATAGCTCTCGTCGCCTTCCATCAGGGCGGCCCACTGCTTGTCGCTCATGGCTCCGGTACCGGAATCGGTAAGCAAATCAATAAAAACCTGGTCGCTTTTCAGATTGAAAAGATTGTATTTTGCGTTTTTAATCCACTCTTCTCGCTCGCCACGCGTGCTACGGCGAATGGATTCCACAACTTTTATTTTGTATGATTCTGCAAAAGGTAATTTCATGGCATTAAATTTTAGATAAATTATAGAATGATTAAAAGAAACAGGGGGATAATATACGCCGCATTAAAAACGGTCGCGTTCCTTAATGTTCAGGAAGTTACTCTCTCTGCTTATGTGTTTTAATAAAATCACCTTTACTTAAAATGAGTGCCAAAGGTACGATTATTTCGGTAAAAATCAAGGGTGTTTCGGTGAAAAAATAACGGTATGTTTTTATGCAATTTTGCAATTCAAATGCACATTTACATACTTCTTTATGAAAAAACAAACATCAATAATTCTTTTAAACCCTTATTATAATAAACCTGTTTAAAGTCTAATTAATCATATATATTATAAAATATTGGAAACAAGAAAAATGAATATCTTTTTTAATAGACCCACCCCTACACCCCTCCAAGGAGGGGAACAATTGAATTCATTTTCTGGTTTCCAATATTTTATATTCATTATTATCACGTTAACTTTAAACAACTTCAATTAAAACAAATATTTACTTAACCACTACCTTTGTCAGATACTGCTTGTTATCCAGAGTGATTACCAGCAGATAGATTCCCGGCTGCAACGATTTCGCACCGAACCGGTAAGGAACCGACGAATCGGGATTGACAACCGAAAAGACCGTTTCCCCGGTCATGGAAATTAGTTTCATGGAATAAAGGCCCGGTTTCAGGTTTTTCGCCTGAACCGTAAATAAACCGTTATTGGGATTGGGCATTACCACAATCCGTCCTTTTGCACTCAACCCTTTTATCCCTGAAGTATTGTCAATAAAAACAGTCAGTGAATCCGAAAAATCACTTTTTCCGCATTGATTTAATGCTTTCACTTTTATCCATGCATTATCAAGATAATCGGGATTCCAGATGACAAGTGCCGTCGTATCGGTTCCGGCAATTGTTCCTGCATCATCAGGATAAACAGTCCACAAATACTCCGTAGCATTCGGTACCGGCTTTATGACAAAGACCGTTTCGGAAACCGAAAATACATCCACCGTATCAGGCCCAATGGGTAACGAGGGCATTTCAGGTATCGAATGAATTGCCAGATTCATGCTGTCCTGATAAAACAATCCGTCACTTCCAAATACATTTAACTTTAACCATACACTACCCGTCTCTATGTCCGAAACTCCCGGTACATACAGAGGAGTGACAACATGAATATCATCAAAAGTGCCGTCTCCCGACGTGCTCCAGTATAATGAATCAAAATAGGTTGCAATTGCGTCGGTTTGAAAAGAATCGGAAAAACATATTTCCCGGTTGGGGCCGGCAGAAAGAGTGGTCATAAGTTTTGTGGGAAGTTCAATGTTATCAAGCCAGGCGCAATCGTCGCCCGAAGAGGTTGAATAATCTTTGCGATACATCCACAAGAAAGTATGCTGTCCGGCTGTAACAGGGTAAATTTCCTTTGACCAGTTATCGGTGGTTCCACTCCATTCACCCACCATTGTATTGTCAATATAAAATATCAACTTGTCGAAATCCGCCTCCGAAGAGACCTTTTTCATAAACCTTATGGAATCGTTCTCCATTACCTCATAAGTAATGTAAAAA
Source organism: Bacteroidales bacterium (assembly GCA_027022105.1). Taxonomy (GTDB): domain Bacteria; phylum Bacteroidota; class Bacteroidia; order Bacteroidales; family F082; genus Sulfidibacterium. The sequence goes on from JALVZH010000016.1 coordinate 15,618, forward strand.
ATGGAACTTTGGCCGTCTCCAATGGCTCCCGATTTAGCCGAAAAGCTGCCTTCATAAGGATTAACATCGGTTACAAACCAGTGCTGGCCACCACTTAATTTCCAGTCGTATTTAGTGAAATCGCCCGTCTCAAAGTCTTCTATCATGGCTCTGATTTTGGGATAAAAATATTTGTAAGTATGGTAACCTGATACCTGAATTACAACCTCTGTTTCTGCAACAAACCCTACCGGAGCATTATTCAGCACATGAACAGGAAAACGTGCAATGGCGAAGCCTCCTGCTGCAATTTGGCTGATGGTATCGTAAGGATTTAAAACCTCTATAAAAGGATTTAGCGACAAAAACGTTACTGCAAAATCGTTGGCACTGCAATTCCCGTGATTTTCTACCCGAATAAGAATATCCGCATATTCTCCCGGGTCAAGAATACCGTCTCCGGTTCCCGTAAGGGTATCATCAACGGCGAGGCTTCCTGCCACAGGTTCAGGC
>JALVZH010000017.1:0-8461 GCA_027022105.1 Bacteroidales bacterium
TGTACGCGGTTGGAAAGAAACACGTAAACAAGTCCGTTTTCAGGGTCGGCCCAACAATAGGTGCCGGTAAATCCCGAATGGCCGAAACTACTGTCCGACACGCTTTTGCAATTGGTACGGTGCTCTTCATACCGGAGCAGCGGCTTGTCGAAACCCAGTCCGCGCCGGTTGCTGTCGGCCACAAAATAGCGCCGGTTAAACAGGTCGATGGTCTCTTTATCCAAAATTTGCCGTCCATTGTAACGGCCTCCGTCCAGATACATCTGCATCACGGAAGCCACATCGTATGCATTGCCAAACATACCGGCATGACCCGATACGCCACCCAGCATTGCCGCTCCCTGGTCGTGAACATCGCCTGTTAATAGTTGTTTTCTGAAAAGGGTATCGTTTTCCGTAGGATTTATTGATTTCAGCGGAAAATAATTCCTCGGATTGTAAACCAGCCTGCCCAACCCCATTTTCCGGGTAAAGTTTTTATAAAAATATTTATCAAACGGTTCGCTGGTCAACTGCTCGGTCATTAATTTAAAAAGATAAAACCCGAGATCGCTATATACATATGCCGTTGTGTCGGCTACGGGAGATTCCACAATCTCTTTATACATTTTAAAATGATAATCCTTGTTGATGTACAGGTTTTGCGCTACACGGGTATTGTAGGTTTCCGAAATACGGTTGTTGAACACTTCCGGATCGAGCGAACCGTCGGGGAGAATAGTCTCCTTATAAAAAGGAATCCAATCCTGCAATCCGGCCTGATGCGATAGAATTTCTTTAAAGTGCATTTTCTCTTTGTTGCTGCCGCGAAGCATGGGCAGGTAATCGGACAGTTTTCCGTCAATATCTATTTTCCCTTCCCGGGTAAGTTTCATCAAAACCGGTGTGGTTGCCATAACTTTTGTAAGCGAGGCAAGGTCGTATAAGTCCTGCTCTTTTTCGGGAATCAGATTTGCATAAGTATGATATCCGAATGCTTTATTGTAAAATATAATTCCGTCTTTTGCTGCAAGTATCTGGCAACCGGGATAGGCTTTCATTTCAATGCCTTTGAGGGCAATTGAATCCACTTTCCGCAATATTGCCTCATTGGCATCCACCTCTCCGGGGGTTCCGTAGCGAAGCCTTGTTTTTTTAATGATATGTCCGGTTCCCGTTTTAAAACCGGCTGTGCTTACCGGCAGGGTACTGTGTGTTTCCCGTTGTCCCGTGATAACTTCGGCTGTGGCTCTTTGGGCTCCGGGTTTGTCCTGATAGGAAACAACAACAGCACTGAAACCGTTCAGGTTTTTAAAAAAACCGAGGGCATAAGGGCTGGCATAAAGATTCAGAACCACATTGCTCTGACGTGCTGCCCGCTCTGCAAAACGCACATCCTCTTTTTCAATTCCGAACGAACGGTAAGCCGAAATATTTGTGTTGACAAACAGGACAATGACATTTTTAAAATACGGCAGTTGACGCAAAACATTTTCTTTCTCTTTTTTTCCGGCCTTTTTGGGCAGTCTGAAAGCGGTTACGGGAAAGATTTTTTCCAAGGAAGATTCAAATGATTGTTTCGCGGTGCTGCCTATAACAACAACGGCTGTTTTTGTGGTGTCGGTATCTTGGAAAGGCAGGATGTTGTTCTGGTTGGTCACAACGGTAACCGACCGGTTATAAAGTTCGCGAATAGTATTTTTATATGCTTGTTTATTCAAATCATTCAGCAGATTTGCCGTGTCAACCGGAATGCGTTTCCATGCACCTGTAAGATATTTATATCTGAGAACTTTTTTACAACTCTCTTCCAGCCTTCTCTTTGCCTTTTTACTTTTCAGAACCTCCTTTTTAATGTTTTCCACTGTGGCAGGAATGTCTTCGGGTATCAAAAGAATGTCGTTTCCGGCTTTAAAGGCCAGCAGACCCACTTTCTCTTTTCCGAAATGCAACGTTACCCCTTTCATGTCCAAAGCATCGGTAAAAATCAGTCCGTTAAAACCCAACTTCTTTTTTAAAAGTTTGGTAACAATGGGGTAGGAGAGGGTAGCCGGATAGTTTTTCCGTTTATCGTATGCCGGTACTGACAGATGTGCCACCATTACCGAACTCACGGGTTCATCCTGCCGGAAAAGGAAACGGTAAGGATACAGGGCAGTTTTGTATATCTCTTTTTTAGAATCACGAACCACCGGCAGGGTTTTGTGTGAATCCTGACGGGTATCACCGTGTCCCGGAAAATGTTTTGCACAGGAGATAATTCCCTCGTGCTGCATTCCCATGGCATAAAACCAGGCTTTGCGGGCTATCGAATCCGGATTTTCACCGAACGAACGCATTCCTATCACAGGATTCTCCGGGTTGCTGTTAACATCGACCACCGGTGCAAAATTGATTTGAATACCCATGCGTTTGCATTGTGCTCCCACCTGTCTTCCCATAATGTAAAGCAAACTGTCGTTGTGCTGTGCGCCAAGGGTCATTTGCAACGGGTATTTCAGTGTGTTTTTGAGGCGCATACCCAACCCCCACTCGGCATCAATGCTGATGAAAAGAGGAGTTTTTGCCAGTTTGTTCCAACGGTTTGTTTGAAGTGCCTGTTTTACCGGGTCGCCCCCGAAAAATGTTACACCCCCAAGGTTGTACTTCTTAATATATTCGTCTATTTTGCTGTCGTATGGCTTGTAAGCATAATTGGCACGTGCAAAAATCAACTGTCCGATGCGCTTTTCCAGTGTCAAAGAGTTATATACCGAATCGGCCCATCGGGAAGCCTCTCTGAAAAGAGACTTTTGTGCCTGTAGCGGGGCGTTTGCAATCAACAGAAAGAAAATCACAAAGGGAAAGAATGTCTTTGTTTTCATGTATTAAACCGTTTATCTGTCAGAATGAAAATCGAATCAAAAATAATTCAAAAAAACCATATGGCAATGTAACTGTTTTCTTTTTCCTTTAATGAAGGTCATTGTCGGATAATTGATTTATTTTTGCTTCAAATTATCAAAATATGAAGGCATTTAAAGCATACGATATAAGGGGTGTGTTTGGAACCGATATAACTAAAGAAACGGCATACCGGATCGGGTATTTTCTGCCCCGGGTTATACCCGCAAAAGAGATTTTGGTTGGGGGAGACATCAGACTTTCAACGGCAACACTTTTTTCCGCGCTTACCGACGGGATACGCGATGCGGGTGTGGATGTTGCCGATGCCGGACTGACCACTACGCCGATGATATACTGGGCTACCGGAAAATACAGTTTCGATGCGTCGGTGATGATAACCGCTTCGCACAATCCGAAAGAGCATAACGGATTTAAAGTCTCCGCTAAAAATGTGCTTCCAGTGGGATACGACAACGGATTGAATAAACTTGAGAAACTTGTGGAAGGTGATATTCCCGTTTTGAAAAAAAGAAGGGGGAATTTGAGGAAGATTGATGTAAAACCCGATTATCTTGCTTTTCTGAATCAATATAAAGAGGACTATAGTTCGCTGAATATTTCCATGGATTTTTCCAACGGCATGGCCTCGTTGTTTAAAAACGACCTGTTTAACGGCAGCAACATACACCGTATCAACGATATACCCGACGGTACTTTTCCCGGTCATGAGCCCAATCCGTTAGAGCCTGAAAACCAGCAGCAGATAAAAAAAGCTGTTCTTGAAAACGGGAGTGATGTGGGGGTAATTTTTGACGGTGATGCCGACCGCGTGATGTTTATCGACGAAAAAGGAGCGTTTATCTCCCCCGACCTGATTATTGCGTTGTTTGCCCCCTATTTTCTAAAAAAGAGGACGAAAAAAGAGCGGGTGGTACACGATATCAGAACCTCCAAAGCCGTAAGCGAATACCTCGAAAAATTTAATGCCGAAGTGATTATCTGGCGTGTGGGAAGAGCCTATGGTGCAGGAAAACTCAGAGAGGTGGACGGAATTTATGGCGGAGAGCTGGCCGGACACTACTACTTCCGCGATTTTTATTATTCCGACAGCGGATTGGTGGCGGCACTGGTGATGCTCAATATTGTTAAGGATTTGAAAAAACAGAACATTCCCCTTTCGGAAAAAATTGCGGAAATATCTCCTTATTTCAACACGGGAGAGGTAAATTTTGTTATTGAGAAAAAACAGGAGGCTATGAAAACGGTGGTGGATTATTTTGTAGAAAACGAACCGCCTTTAAAGATGTATGATTTCGACGGTTACCGGTTGGAATTCGAATCGTGGTGGTTCAACATCCGTCCCTCCAATACCGAGCCATACCTGCGTTTTCTGGCCGAAGCCAAATCGAAAGAGTTGCTGGAGCAAAAAACAGAACTTATCTATGAGTTGCTTGCACCTTTTAAGCAATAATCCGCAAATAATTACTCATGTTTAAAAAACGGTTGCCGGTTCTTGTTTTGTTGCTGTTGACGGTTTCAGTCACAGCACAGGTAATTGAAAAAGATTCGGCAGCTATGTACAAAAAGCGACGGAAAATTCTGATTTTCGGGGTAGGCGGACTCTATGTGGGATCTACGGCCATGCTTTATTCGCTCTGGTATCGCGACTATGAGCAGTCGCCGCTGCACCTCACCAATGATAATGCTTCGTGGATGCATATGGACAAAATCGGCCACTTTCAAACCACCTATCAGGTGGGTAGTTACGGATACTGGGCCATGCGGTGGGCCGGAGCCAAACGTAAAACTGCCATCTGGTTCGGCGGCAGTTGGGGCTTGATTTATAATACAACCGTTGAAATATTTGACGGCATGTCTGCCGAATGGGGATTTTCGCCCGGGGATATGGTTGCCAATGTGTTGGGGACGGGTTTTTTTATTTCACAGCAACTGCTTTGGGACGAACAACGCATCCGGGTCAAGTTCTCTTATCATCCTACCGAGTTTCCGCAATACCGGCCCGACCTCCTGGGAAGCAATTGGGCACAAAGTATTCTTAAGGATTACAATGGGCAGACCTACTGGGCATCGGTGAATATAAAGTCTTTTTTACCTGAAAAGGCTAAGTTTCCGGGGTGGATTAATATTGCTTTCGGATACGGTGCAACGGGTATGACCGGAGCCAAAAGTAATCCCGATGAAATTGACGGAGTTCCGCTGCCTCATTTCGACAGGGTTGCACAATACTATTTATCTGCCGATATCGACTGGAAACGAATCAAAACCGATTCGGAATTTTTGCGTTTTGTTTTTGAGGTAATCAGTTTTATTAAAATTCCTTTTCCCGCTCTTGAATACAACAGCAAGGAGGGGTTTGTATTTCATCCTGTGTATTTTTAGAAAAAGATGATTGTTTTTTATGGAAAAATTCAATAAAACCACAGTTTAGTTCCGAGCCATCAAAAGGCTGGCCTTGCGGGTAGGAATGGCGTGAGAATCTCATACTTGTGCATTCCATTCCACACTCCTAACCCCTCATAATTCAGATCCGCCTCAGGCGGAGATGAATCTCCCCTCGTGCTTTTTTTCAATTCAACATACAGTATGGAAAAAATTCGGAGATTAATCGGGCGCGCCTGCCCATTGGATTACCTGTCAGTATCCTCTGAATTATAAGGTGTTGGAGATAAGGGGTTGCCCACATTCTTTTCTTGTTTTCGTAGTGGATTGATAATAAATTAGTAGTAGCGTGTAAGATATCAGATTTTGGAATGCAGAATTAGAAGTTGCGGCACGTGAAACATATTTTCAACCTGACGGAGGCCGTCCCTCAAATCAGCGTTAAATCCATCAGGTTAAGAACCGCACTTTTTTCTTGTTTCTTTTATCTTTTTTCTTGCTTTCCGATTGGATTCGCAATTAATGGTGAAATGATGTAAGATATCCGATATCCGATGTTAGAATTAAGAACGGGAAGCTGCGGCAGGGATGGAAGCGGTAGCCCGCAGGGATGCGGCTGAATGAGGCTTGCGGGGGCAGAGCGACAGGGGAGCTACTGCCGCCGCATTAGCCGAAACAGCCGCAGGCCGAGGACTACAAGCGGACAGCAGATTGCGATGCCTGAAGGCATGCAACAATTAAACCTGCCCGGCCGCCCAAATAAAAATATTCTTATAACATAAAAAAATGATTTACATTTGTCCAAAAGTACCTTTATGCGCCCCATTTTTTTAATTTTGATATTCATTTGGTCGGTTTCTGTCTCTTTGGGCCAAACCTTTAATGTAAAAGGTATTGTTAAAGATGCGAAAAACGGAAAAGCGCTGGCATTTGTCAACATAATATCCGAAAACAACCGCTACGGCACGGTTACTGACATTGACGGTAAATTCTCGCTTACCATGGACACTTCGGAATGCTGCCTGCGTCTTTCGTATGTGGGCTACAAAAACAAAGAGGTGCCTGTTTCACCTGAAAAGCGGGACCTTGTTATTTTTCTGGACCCGCAGTCCATCAACCTTCGGGAGGTTACCATTTTGCCGGGCATTAATCCTGCCTACCGCATTATCGACAGTGTAATGAAACACAAAAAAGAAAACAACCCCGAAAAACTGAAAGCCTTTACTTATGTGTCGTACGACAAGGTGAAACTTACCGCCAATATCGATTCGAGCTACTATGCCGATACTGCTTTACTGGCCGATACAAACGCGCGAAAAGCCCTTGAAACTCTGAAAAAACAGGACCTTTTTATGTTGGAAACGGTGACCGAGCGGAAACATATGGCTCCCGATCTGAATCAGGAAAATGTAATTGCCACCAAGGTATCCGGTTTTAAAGACCCCGTTATTGTCTTTATGATCTCGCAAATTCAAAGCACATCATTCTATTCGGACCAGATAAACCTGCTTGGAAAAAGCTATGCCAACCCCATAAGCAGGGGAAGCAAGCGCAAATATTTTTTTCATATAGAAGACACCACCTATACCGAAGGGGGCGATACCGTGTTTATTATTTCGTACAGGCCACTGCTTAATACCAAATTTGATGCGTTGAAAGGGTTTTTGTATATCAATTCCAATCGCTGGGCCATTCAAAACGTAAAAGCGGAGCCTGCCCGCGACACGTCAGGGATGATAATCCACATTCAGCAGGCTTACGAATTTATTCAGGGGCATTGGTTTCCGGTGCAACTGAATACCAACATCGATTTTATGATGGCAGCGATAAACCTAGGTGATACTGCACTTCCTCTGACGGCCATAGGCAAAAGTTACATCAGGGATATTGATTTGAACCCCGATATTAAAAAAAGTGATTTCGGTTATCATGAGGTGGAAGTAGCACCGGATGCCGTAAAAAAGAAAGGGGAATTCTGGAAAAAATTCAGGGTGGATTCGCTTACCCGGAAAGAGAAGGAGACCTATCGCATTATTGATTCCATCGGAAAAGCTGCCAACTTTGATAAAATTGCTTCCGTTACCACCACACTGATGAGCGGGAACATCCCGTTTCATTTTGTGGATATTGAACTGGACAAATTAATCCGTTACAGTATATACGAAGGGCTTAGTCTGGGGGCAGGCCTGCATACCAACCACCTGTTTTCCAAACGTATTACCCTGGGAGGCTTTTTTGCATACGGTTTTGGCGATAAAACAGCAAAATACGGACTTAACGGAAGTGTCATTCTGCACAAAAGATCGGAGACACAACTTTATCTGTCGCTTTACCAAAAGGCAGAACCTTCGGGCGACATGCGGTTTGGAGTTGATAACCGGCGCATCTGGAATACCGACGATTTTTACACCTTCTACTATAAGCGTATGAACCTGACAAGGGGCGGGGAGATGTTTCTTTCGTTCAGGTTGAAACCCATGCGTGATTTTAAGTGGTACACGGGATTCCGGTATCAAAACAAACGGGCGTTTGACGATTACCGGTTTGTAAATAATGCAGGCGATACGCTCAACTTGTTTCGCTTCCGCGACTTAATTTTCGGCTTCCGGTTTGCTTTTCGCGAAAAGATGATACAGACAACCAAAGGTTATATTTCAATGGGTTCGCGTTATCCTATTGTAAATGTCAGAATTGTTAAGGGGATGAAAAGATGGCTTGATGGTGATTTTGATTATATAAGTATTGGCGTTCAAATAAAAGACGATATTCATTTTAACTATCTCGGTGATTTTACCTACCGTATTATGGCGGGTAAAGTGTTTGGAAATATTCCTTCTTCCAATCTCTTTATCGGTCGGGGAACTTATAGTACGGCAGGGCTGTTTGCCCCAAACAGCTTCGGAACCATGCGTCCCGGAGAGTTTTTGTCCGACCGTTATGCAGCTCTCTTTTTAAGTTTCAATACGGGTAAGCTTCTGAACAAAAAACAGGGAGCATTGTTCAACCCGCAAATTGTTTTGCTGACCAATATGGGGATTGGAGCTTTGGATAACAAAAAAGCCCACCTGAATTACAATTACAAAACCATGGAGAAGGGTTATTTTGAATCGGGGTTTGTTGTAAGGAAATTGTTGGATTTCCAGGTTTACGATCTGGGGGTCGGGGTATTGTATCGCTATGGTGCTTACAGCCTGCC
>JALVZH010000017.1:8471-16028 GCA_027022105.1 Bacteroidales bacterium
GTATTTGACAATTTCGGATTAAAAATAAGTTTGTATTACGGGTTTTGATTTATAAAACGATTGGGTAGATCATCTTCCGGCAAAAGCCGAATTTCTTAAAAAACCATATGTTTTTTTACAAAAAAATGAACATCTAAACAGAATTATTATATTTGTTGACCTAATAATTAACAGTTATTATTATGTTATCTGTTTTTACACTATACGCCGAAACATATCCGGAGTTAGAAAAAAAGTTGAAAAATGCACTGACAACTATTGATTTTCAGCCGACGCTGGCGTTTGGTTTTGTATCGGTAAAGCAGCCCATCAACGACATTATGGCCCTTTTTAACAGGTTTGGTATTGATTTGTTTGGTGCCAGCAGCAGCGGTGAAATTCTGTTCGACAACGAAAATGACAACCTCTCGGACGGTGCAATGGCTTTTATTCTTACCGACATGAATAAAGAATATTATTCGCTGGACGTTTTGTCGAGAAACAAAAGCACCCCGTTTGAATTTGGAGAAAATATCGGTGATTTTTGCAAAACAAGATTTCCCGAGCCATCAATTATCATCAGTACCAGCGGACTTGACCTTGACGGTGAAGCCATGGTAAGGGGTATTAAAGAGAAGTTGGGAGATGATGTAAAGATGTTTGGCGGGCTGGCAGGTGATGACGGCAGATTTGAAGAGACTTTTGTTTTTAACGACAATGAAATAACCAATAACGGTGCTGTAATATTGACATTGGACAAAAAACATGTGAAGCTCAGTGGAATGGCGTTCAGCGGTTGGATAGGGCTTGGCGCCGAGCTTACGGTAACCCGCTCGGAAGGCAATATCGTTTATGAAATTGACAACGAACCGGCATTGGAAATTTATAAAAAATATCTCAATGTAAGTGAAGACGATCTGCCTTCTATTGGTCTTGAGTATCCGATAATGATTATAAAAGAGGGGGTTGAATATGGTCCTTTGAGGGCTGTGGTAAATGTGGATAAAGAAAAAAAGAGCCTCTTTTTTGCCGGTTCCGTTCCTCAGGGAAGCACCATATCATTTTCAACATCTCCCGGTTTTGAAATACTGGAAAACACACGTGAAAAGATTATTGAGTTTTATGAACAGAATCCGATGGCCGATTTTCTGATTTTATTTTCATGTATTGCACGTCATATGGCATTAGGCCCCATGATCTCATCGGAAATAAAACTGGCCTCCATTAAATGGGGCAAACCGGTAATCGGGTTTTTTACCTATGGAGAAATAGGCAGTAGTAAGGGAAATCAGTGTGATTTTCATAACCAGACATTTACACTGGCTGCAATAAATGTTATATAATGGCTCTGGCATTATGCACAAAATAATTGATGAAATAATAGAAAAACTTGAAAACCTGGATGAGGATTCACAATTGAAGCATTTTCGGCTGGAACTTATTGCCAAACTTGATAAGCTTAAAGTTGAACTTGATATCCAGCAGTTTAAACTCGACAGGCTTTTAAAAGACAAAAATATTCTAAATTCGCTTTTGAATAAAACTTCGAGAGACCTTAAAAAAGCATTGCAGGAGCTTGAAAAAAGAGCAGAAGAACTTAACATACTGTTAAATACAATTCCTGCTTTTGTATTTTTTAAAGATAAAGAGTTTAAATACAAATTGGTCAATAAAGCATTTACCGATTTTGTCAAAATGGACGAAAAAGAGGTCATTGGTAAAAGGCTGACCGATATTTTTCCGGAATATCTGAAAAATAAGGATTATCTTGAAAAAGAGAAAGAGGTAATTTATAATGGTAAATCTTTTTACAACATAGAAGAGGTGTTGGAAAAGGGCAACAAACAACTTTGGGTAAATACCAATCTGGCTCCCGTAGTTAATTCCGTTGGCAGTATTATAGGTTTGATTGGTGTTTCGTGGGATGTTACCAGCCAAAAAAACTATCAGCAGGAGCTTAAACGGGCCAAAGAACTTGCCGAAGAGGGTATTAAGGCAAAAACGCAGTTCCTTACAAACATGAGCCATGAGATAAGAACTCCTTTGAATGCAATTATCGGTATGGCCGAAATATTAAAGAAAACGAAAATAGATAAAAAACAGGAAAATTACCTTGATATTTTGCTCTCTTCGGGTGATGACCTGCTTGTTCTGATAAACGATATCTTTGAATTTTCAGCATTGGAATCGGGTAATATAAAAATTGAAAAAGAAACATTTAGTCTGAGAGAGTTATTGGATGAAATATACAACGAAAACAAAAGTCGTGCTGAAAAAAAAGGTATTTTATTTGAGGTAGTTGACGAAAAAAGGCTCCCTTCTTTAGTAATAGGAGATAAAGATAAATTGAAAACCATTATCACAAACCTGGTTGATAATGCTATTAAATTTACAAACAACGGGTATGTGAAAATTCATTACGATTGCTTGGAAAACAGGCAAAAAGGAAACTGTATTGTAAAATTTAACATTGAAGATACAGGAATAGGTATCGACTATAAAGATAACGACCGGCTTTTTAAAAGTTTTTCACCCATTGACTCGACCATGACAAAAAAGCATAAAGGTACCGGACTCGGGCTTGCCATCTCAAAAAAGCTGGTTGACCTGCTCGGAGGTGAAATCGGTTTTGACAGTTTGCAAGGCAAAGGTTCTGTTTTTTGGTTTACTACGGTATTGGAACTACCGGAAGGAGAAAGAGAGAACGACAGAGAAATAAGCCGTGAAGAAACGGAAAAAATAATCGAAACCCTGAAAGATTTCCGGATACTTCTTGTGGAGGATAATCTTATCAATCAAAAAATAACAAAACTAACCCTGATGCAAACGGGCTGCAAAGTGGATGTTGCCAACAACGGGCTGGAAGCTGTTGAGAAGTATAAAAACAATAATTACGACCTCATTCTTATGGACTTGCAAATGCCTGTAATGGACGGACTGGAAGCAACACGTCAAATCCGGAAAATTGAGAAGTCGGAAAATGTCAGACACGCTTTTATTGTTGCACTTACGGCAAATGCTCTTCCTTCGGACATGGAAAACTGTATGCTTGCAGGAATGGAAGGATTCATAGCCAAACCATTTAAACCCACCGAGTTATTCAGGGTGTTACACAAACTTATCATTCAGGAATAGCATATGAATGCTGTTGAAATCACTTCATTAATTCTGGCAGGCGTTTTGGTCGGTTTTATAAATACGCTTGCCGGAGGCGGAAGCATAATTTCTTTGTCCCTTTTAATGTTTTTCGGGCTTCCGGCACCTGTGGCTAACGGAACCAATCGCGTTGCCATTGCTATTCAGAATATTGCCGCCACAACAAGTTTTAAACAGAAAAAAGTTCTGGAGTGGAAAAAGGCCCTGCTTCTTTCCATTCCTGCCATTTTCGGTTCCGTAGCAGGTGCTGTTATTGCTGTTGATATCGACGAGCACTCTTTTGAAGTAGCCATTGGCATCATTATGCTTATCATGGCTTTTGTGGTGTTGTATAAACCCGGTAAATATATTTACGGCAAAAAAGAGGTAAGAGAAAAACCCGTTAACTGGAAAGTTTACCTCATATTTTTCTTTATCGGAATTTACGGCGGTTTTATCCATATGGGAGTAGGTTATTTCTGGCTTACCGGTATTGTTTTGGGGGCAGGATACGACCTCGTAAAAGCTAATGCCATCAAAGTATTGCTAATATTGGCTTATGCACCTTTTACCATTTTTGTCTTTTATACAAATCATCAAATCCGCTGGGATTTTGGTCTGGTGCTGGCCACCGGAAGCGTTATCGGAGCTCTGATAGCCTCACACATGGCCGTAAAAAGAGGTGTTGTTTTTGTTAAGTGGGTTATTATTATTGTTGTTATCATGACTTCAATACAAATGTTCGGAATTTACGATATAAAAGGGCTTTTTGCAGGATTGTTGACAACGGAGAATCCATATTAAAAGTTGTGAAGTGTCATTGATGCTGTAACCAAATACATCACCATGACTTTTAATAGGTTAGGACTGTTCAGGGAATATGGTACATCATCCGGTTTTAAAGGAGTGCATATTTATAAAAATGAGTACTGAGCAGAACTTGTTTTTTTAAAGAGGAAAAGATTTTTTTAAATAGGGCAACTATTTGAACAGTTCTAGAGTCTGAGTGTATATCTAAATATTTTTGTTAATAATTTTAAAAGGGGAAAAAGAATACAAAATATCTGTGTATATTTGTAGGCTAGGAAAATAAAATCTGGAAATAATTAATTTATTGTTTAACAAAATCATTTTTATCATGAAAAAAATTGTACTTTTTGCATTGGCTCTTGGTATTGGCCTTGCAACGTATGCCCAGGCATACAATTTTAAAATTGATACCAGGCAGCAAAAAGCTATTCAGGCTCCTGCCATTGGTATTGAACCTGTAAAGTCGCAGGCTGTTGTTAAAGCCAACATTCAGTCAAAAAGAATCACGCCTCCTGCAGGTCGTGACGTGAACATTGTTACTATTATACCTATCGGTACTTCTGCCAATGCATACGGATATGGTTATGCCGGCGGGCAGAAATCACTTGTATGGGTTGATCCCGTTTTAAATACGGTAACCAACTTCCACCGTATGGGTGGTGCCGAAGATCCGGGTGGATATTCGGGAGACCTCGGTTATGACGTTTCAACCGACGGAGGACAAAACTTTACCAATATGGTGGAATGTTATCGCGCAACAAATAATGCAGGAGGTACTTATTACCTTGATGCTGCACGTTACCCCAACCATGGTATTTATAATCCCTCAGGCAATACTGATCCTGCAAATGCATATGTTGTATTTTATGCTCCCAACCTTGACGGTTCAAACGGAGTATGGGGCGGTTACAGTTACGGTGTTGCCAGTATTGGCGATACATCATACCACACAAAGAACCTTTTGAGTTCACATGATGATTATTATCAGTACATTCCCGATGCTTATGAATTGACTTCACAAGGACTTTCCATTGCCGTTGATGTAAATCAGGATTGGACTTCAGGAACCATGGTATATCAGGGTAATCTGATTCTGAACGCAGGATACTGGGACGATGGAGTTGGTGATTTTGTTTATACCCAAGATTTTCTGGATGCTCCCGTATTGGAAGATGTTGGACGTCCTGTTTTTGTACAGGTGGCTTTCAGCCAGGATGGAAATACCGGTTACATTGTTATGCTGGGCGATGATGGTTCGGCAGAACAACCCGGTGGAATGACTGGTTTATACCCGATTTATTGGAAATCGACCGATGCAGGTGAAACCTGGGACGGACCTTATTTTATACAATTGGACGGACCTAACGGAATTGGCGGAATTGTATATCATCACCTTTCCGACTCAGCCATTGCCAACCTGTTTGAACCTCCGGTACCGGCACGTGAAGACATCAACTACACTACAGCATTTGATTTCAATTGTGCTGTTGACAATAATAACAATCTGCACATTGCAGTTGTTATCGGTCCCACAGGAAATGACCCGTACAGTATTATAACCGCAAAAGGATACATAGCTGCTGTTGATATCTTTACAGATGACGGTGGTACTACTTGGTATTCAGAAGAGATGGGACGTCCTTCGACTTTCCGTGGTACTTTTGGAGACCTTTCCGAAGACAACAGAATACAGATTACTACAACTCCTGACCATAGCAAGATTTTTGTATCATGGTTAGATACCGACATTGAAGATGCTGAGGAAAACAACCAGCCAAACATCTGGTGTCGCGGTTTTGATCCGGCTACTTATATGAAAACAGATGATGGAAGTGGAAATGATGCTCCCACTAATGTTACTCTTTTCTCAGACGGTATGTGGCAGGCTTATTTCTTCGCTGCTCCGAAATATACTTTCGATGCCAGCGACGGTGTTTACCGCATTCCCTTTGTTTATGAAAACATGGATCCCAATGATCCGGGACAACCTGTTCAGTTTATGTATATTCAGGACTTTTCTTTCACAGATGCAAACTTCTCGGTTCAAGGTATTAACCAGCACAAAATTGCCGATAACAACGTAGCATCCGTATCGCAAAACTTCCCGAATCCTTTCACAGGTGAAACCTATGTTAACGTTTCGCTGAAAGAGGGTTCGAACGTAAGTCTGGAAGTTTACACACTAACCGGACAGAAAGTTTCTGCTAAAAACTATGGTTATATGAATGCAGGTTCGCACAACCTGACCATTAGCGCAAACGATCTGCCCACCGGTGTTTATTTCTACACCGTTAAAGCCGGCGACCAGAAAGTTACAAGAAAAATGATTGTTGAATAATTATTCTTTCTTAACAGTAAAAAGCGGCTTGTCAATTTGATAAGCCGCTTTTTTTTTGCTTTATAACCGATATTTTGCCAGGAGTTTAAAGGTTCAAAGGTTCAGGGGTTCAGAAGTTCAAAGGTTCAGAGGTTCAGAGGTTCAGAGGTTCAGAAGTTCAAAGGTTCAGAAGTTCAGAAGTTCAGAGGTTCAGAGGTTCAGAGGTTCATAGATTCAGAGGTTCAAAGGTTCAGAAGTTCAGATTATCGGCGGGTTTTGCGGAGGGGAGAACCTTTCAGGTAGCGGTCGGCCGTGCGGGTTGAGACCTGAAAGATTGCGCTTGGGGAAAAACCTGCACCGGATACGGGATTGCTTCAGCCCGAAAAGACTTATGTTTCAATATGCACCTGTTTAATTCATTCTCCGATTATCATTGTTGTTTTACTGGCTTCGCAATGACGCGGTCTCCTTTCTTTAGTTTAACTCCGATCCGCCTGAGGCGGAGTGGGAGTCTTGTTAACCGGAGATTGGATTTTCACTGCGCGCCTACACGGAAGTCATCTTTGCAGTGAAAAACAGATTCTCACGCCACGCAATCCCACAGGCCGGCCTTACGGTGGCTAAGAATTGTGGCTGGATGGGTAGGCACGAAAGTGCTCAATGAGCAAGTGTGGGGAGGAAACACAACAAACACTACACTCCGCAATTCAGAGGGCGCTGACAGGTTGGAACCAGGACAGGAGCGCCCGATGAATCTCCGAATGTTATCAGTATTGTATGGTGAATTGGAAAAGAAACACGAGGGGAGATTCCCACGCCATTCCAACCCGCAAGGCCTGCCTGTAGATGGCTCGGAATTGGGACGCGGGAAGAGTGCAAAGGCACTGTAAACATAGTGGAAGCTACCCCCAAATCAGCATTCAATCCGTCAGATTTACAGGCGCGCCCGAAGAATCGCGGAAATAATATCCCGTACGTTATTTAATTTGGCAAAAGATACTTTGGAAACTTTAGCAGTCAATATGTAATCTCTCTTTTTATTTTTGTAAGTGTACCCGTTACAAAATCGAATTGCAGTTTGTTTTTTCCCATAGGAACCGTTCCGATACCTCCCAATTGCGGAAGCGGAAAAAATTCGGTAAAATAAGATTTGCCGTTATCGCTAATCTCCACCTTGGCAGAAACGGGAATACGATAAAACAGATTACCGATTTTCTGGGGCATACTCTCTTTAACGCCTTCGGGCAATGGTTGAGGTGTGACAACAACCTGTAACTTTTGATAACCGCCGCCGGTATCGCTAAATTCCAGAACCG
>JALVZH010000018.1:0-1442 GCA_027022105.1 Bacteroidales bacterium
TTGCTTGATACATCTTTTCGATGGCTTTTGAAACCGCTTCCTGTTCCTCTCCTTTGTGATAAATCATCTTATCTGAGAATACGGTTTGTGCCACGGTTTCGGAATGTTTAACGGTATTGTCCGAAACGGTAGCTTTAAAATCGAGTTGAACTTTCAGCGCCGTGGCATTTTGGTATCCCGAAACGGAAACGGGAATAAACTTTATCCCTGCTTCCGAAAGCTTAATCGTTAAATCACCGTTTTCATCATCTTTAACGATTTTGTAAAAAGGTTGAAATCCGTTTTTAAAACCATTGTGCAGCGACGAACGCCACAGGGTAACTTTTGAATTTTTAACTCCGGCATATTCCGGCACTGTAAAATTGTCCGGTACTTTGTTGTCGAGAACCAGATTAATGGATTTGTCCGTTTTTGTTAAGCCCAATTCCGGTTGGGGGTTCAATAGTCCTGTTTGCAATGCGCATCCCTGAAAGATGAACAATGCCGTTACCAAAATAATTAAATTTCTTTTCATGATCATCGTATTTATTAGTTAATATATTGCTTAATCGCTTTTACATATTCTTCAAATGCATCAATTCCCTTTTTGGTGATTTCTACCGATGTATGCTGGTAATTGTTCAAAAAACCTTTGGTTATTGTGATGTATCCGGCGTCTTCCAGTTTTTTCAATTGAATACTCAAATTTCCCGATGTGGCATTGGTGATTTTTTTCAGTTCGTTAAAATCCGATTTTCCGTTGGCTGTTAAATATGAAATTACGGCCAACCGCAGTTCGGAATGCAATATGGGATTGAGTTTTTTAAGCATTTTTTAATACCTTTTTGTGTTTTTTCATCAATACCAAACCCGGAATAAACATGGCGATTACGGAAATAATTGCCAAAATCAGCGGATGATAAATCCAATTGATTTCAAAACAGACAAATGCCGCTATGTTTACGAAAATTCCCGAAAACAAAAGCATTTTACTTTTTATGGCTACCCCCGATATGAGTATTCCCAGCGACATGACAATCAATATTACGGGCATGCTGTTTTCGCGAAGCATGGGGCTGAACACAAATCCCAAAATCATCAGATTAAGCGAAATGGTAAACCAGGCATAAGCCAGAATAATGCCTATTTGATTTTGACGTACCTTCTTTTTTCTTTTTGCATAATAATAAGAGGTGTAGATTGCTCCCAAAGGCATCAGAAGGTAAGGATACCAATTGATGTCGTAGTGCTCCGATTTAAGAAGTGCAAACTGGGCAAGGGAGGTAACCGTAAGAAGTATTCCCCAAAACATGTAAATAAACCCGTTCTCTTCAAACCTGCTGCGGGCCTGGTTGATAATGTCCGTTATCAACTCAAAACTTTTTTCCGGTGATAAATTTTCTGCTTCCATTGTTTTAATTTTTAAATCTGCTGCAAATATAAAGTAGTTTATAATATAAACT
>JALVZH010000018.1:1452-2009 GCA_027022105.1 Bacteroidales bacterium
TTATGAAAAATTTTTGAAAATTTTTTTGGCGGGACAATGGTATCCTTTTCCGGAAAGGAAGCGGAAGAGTTGTATTGTTACTTTTTTATACTGGAACTTTGCTTGGAATATTGTCGTACATATTTGATGTATGGAATTGATATAAAAGGGCCCGTAATCGTTTGCTCCCCTCCCCATTTCGAACTCACTTCATTAATTGCCTCTTTTTGTCTGTTTTCCCTTTCTCGTATAAGCTTTTGGTGTATATTTGAAATTTAAAACAGTTTCTGTTATGATAAAATCGATGACCGGTTACGGTAAAGCAATTTTTGAAAATGAAACGGAAAGCATTACAGTGGAGATACGGACTTTGAACAGCAAGCAGACCGATATAAACATGCGTTTGTCACCTCAGTTCAAGTCAAAAGAGCCGGAAATCCGCAATATACTTAACCGGAATCTTATTAGAGGGAAGATAGATTTTTCGCTTAATTATGTCTCATCCGGGCCGTCGCAGGCACCCGAAATTAACGAACAGATTGCCCGGCACTATTTTCATCAGTTGCAGAAGATACACC
>JALVZH010000018.1:2019-46367 GCA_027022105.1 Bacteroidales bacterium
GCAGGAAAATCCCGATTATTTATCTGTCATTGCAAAAATGCCCGATGTTTTTGTTGCCAAAGAAGAGGAAATAAGCGATGAATCCTGGCAAAATGCCAGAAAAGCCATTGAAGAGGCCGTAGAGAAAGTAAACCGTTTCAGAACCGATGAAGGGAAAATCCTTGAGAAAGATTTTATTGAAAGGGTAGAGGCCATTATAGGCCTTTTGGGTAAGGTAGAGCCGTTGGAAAAGAACAGAATCCCGAGGATAAAAGAACGAATACAAAAACATCTGAACGAATATCTCGATGATTCCGGTGCCAATCCCGAGCGGTTGGAGCAGGAGATGATTTATTATATTGAGAAGCTGGATATTACCGAAGAAAAAGTCAGGCTGAAAAAGCATTGCGATTATTTTTTAAAGGTGATGCATGAAGAGGAAAATGCAGGGAAGAAACTCATATTTATCGCACAGGAAATCGGACGCGAGGTCAATACCCTCGGGTCGAAAGCCAATGATGCCGAACTGCAAAAAGTGGTGGTGTTGATGAAAGATGAGCTTGAAAAAATTAAAGAGCAATTGTTTAATATCTTATAAAACGTGATTTTGTGAGGAAAAAGACAAAACTGATTATTTTATCCGCTCCGTCGGGAGCCGGAAAAACAACGCTGGTGCACCATTTGATGAAAAAAGTACCGAATCTTGCGTTTTCGATTTCCGCAACAAGCCGTAAACCGAGAAAAGGAGAGGTTAACGGAAAGGATTACTACTTTATTTCCGCAGAAGAATTTAAAAAGAAAATAAGAGAAGGTGCCTTTGTAGAATGGGAAGAGGTGTATGAAAACCAGTTTTACGGAACCCTCATAGCCGAAGTAGAGCGCCTGAGAAAAGAGGGAAAACATGTGGTGTTTGATGTGGACGTAAAGGGCGGGCTCAGTATCAAACGACTTTATGGAAACGATGCCCTTGCCGTATTTATAAAACCGCCGTCTATGCAGGTGCTGGAGCAGCGCCTCAGAAAACGATCGACGGAAGATGAAGAGAGCCTGAAAAAACGCTTGGCACGGGCGGAAGAGGAACTCTCTTTTGAATCACGATTTGACGTTACGTTGATTAATGATGATTTGGAAAAGGCAAAGAAAGAGATTGTGGAGGTTGTAAAACAGTTTGTAGAGAAAGAATGATGTGAACCAGAAACGGTTCTTATTGGTTTTACCTATGACGGAAAAACAAAACATAGAATATAAAAGATCGTGGCATAATGAATACCTGAAGTGGGTATGTGGTTTTGCTAATGCTTTCGGTGGTATTTTGGTTGAATTGTTTAAAGAAATCCAAGTTACCCCGCAAGTTACCCCGCAAGTTACCCCGCAAGTTAAAAAACTTCTTTCCGTTCTTACAGATGAAATGGGAAGATTGGAATTACAGAAAGAGTTGGGTTTAACGGACAGGGAAAATTTCAGAATAAATTATCTTCAGCCTGCCCTGCAATCAGGATTAATAGAAATGGCTTTTCCCGACAGGCCGAAAAGCAGCAAACAAAAATACAGGTTAACGGAAACGGGCAGGATATATTTAAAACAACAAAAGTAATATGGGCTGATTATGAAAACAAACGCCATCGTATTAGAGCAGTACAACCGCAACATTATCAGGGCCTTGTTGGGGTTGAAAGAGGCGGAAACGGAGTTGCCGGAGCCGGGTCCCGATGAGGTGTTGATAAAAGTTCATGCGGCACCCTGTAACCCTTCGGACATAGCCTTTATGCAGGGTGGATACAACATTGTAAAAGCATTGCCTGCCGTTCCCGGTTTCGAAGGTTCGGGAACCATTGTGGAAACGGGAAAAAATATTCCTGCCGGTTTGGCCGGTAAAAAAGTGAGTTTTTTCATTCAGGACGACCGCCCGGGGAGTTGGGCAGGATATGTTGTGGCGCACAGGGGGAGTATCATTCTTCTCGACGACCGCATGGACCTCGACCAGGCGGCATGTTTCAGCGTTAATCCCCTAACCGCTTTCGCCATGATGGAAGAGGCGCGCAAAACAGGTACAAAAGGAATTATCCAGAATGCTTCGGGAGGACAGGTGGCGCACTTTATAAGAAAAATTGCTACCGGTTATGGCATGGAAGTAATTGATGTTGTAAGAAAAGAGGAGAATGCAGCAGCACTAAGGAACGGCGGGGCAAAGCATGTTTTTACAGAGACGGACCCGGAAATAAAGGAGAAATTAAAACTGCTTGCCCGGGAAACAGATGCTTTAATTGCTTTTGATGCCGTGGCAGGCGAGCAGTCGGGGATATTGTTTAATGCCCTTCCCGAAAACGGCCGGCTGATTATTTACGGCGGCTTATCAAACAAGCCCGTGAGCGGCCTGAATGCGCTGGATATTATCTTTAAAAACAAAACCGTCACGGGATTTAACCTTCCGCAATGGAAAAGCGGTTTGACGGAGAAAGAATTTGAAGAAATAATTAACAGACTACAGGCGAAATTTATTGACGGTACACTCAAAACGGCCATTCAGGGCGAAACAGGTTTTAAAAACATAGCCAAAGGGCTGAGGAATTACATTACAAATATGTCGGCAGGGAAAATCTTAATAAAACCCGGATTATGAAAAAAACAGGACTTCTTTTCGGATCGTTTAATCCCATTCACCACGGTCATCTGATACTGGCAAACTATATGGCCGAATTCACCGATCTTGAAGAGGTTTGGTTTGTGGTTTCGCCCCAGAACCCGCTGAAAGACAAAAGACAACTTCTGGCCGGTTACCACCGTATGGCTCTGGTACGTCTGGCCATCGAAGATCATCCGCACCTGAAGGCTACCGACATCGAATTTAAAATGCCCAAACCATCTTATACCATTGATACCATGACCTGGCTGGAGGAGAAATATCCCGACAGGCAATTTGCCTTGATTTGCGGTACCGATATATTCAAATCGTTTCATAAATGGAAGAATCACAGGGTGTTGCTCGACAGATTCCCTTTTTATGTTTATCCGCGACCGGGGTTCGGTCTTGGTGATTTTGAAAGAGACCCCAACATAAGACTGCAAAAAGCCCCTTTGATGGAGATATCATCCAGCTTCATAAGAAAAGGAATTAAAGAGGGCAAAAATATGATGTACTGGATGCCCCAAAAAGTATATGACTATATTCTTGAAATGCATTTTTATGAAAAATAGTATTGGTAAATTGTTTAGTAATAAACTATTTAAAATAAATAATGAAATTAACATATTGCAAATCAGAAAATGAATTCCATTGTTCCCCTCCTTGGAGAGCTTGTCCCGACTTTACGTCGGGAGGTGTAGGGGTGGGTTTATTGAAAGATATTCACTTTTCTGATTTGCAATATGTTATTATTTAATTAATACTTAACTAATTACAATTATGAAAAAGATACTTCTGTTTCTAAGTCTGTTAATCCTTTCCGGTTCGCTCTTTGCACAAGACATTGACATTTATCAAAAAAGGAAAAACACCAATTACAAACTTCCTTATCTGAATCCGCAAATGAGCCTTGAAGAATTTCAGTTGCTCAACCGTACCTTGCGTTTGCAAGACATGCTTTACGCCATGGTGGTTCCCGGATATGTCCATTTTAAAGCCAAAGACCCTGCCGTGGGTTGGACGATGGTGGCATTGCGCATGGCAGGTTTCGGAGGACTCGGATATATCTACCTGAAAGATGATTATACCTTAAAGCAACTTTTGTCGGGAAACGGAGAGGGCCTGCCCGATATTTCAGAATTTAAGGCACAACAAAAAATCGCATATTATTCTGTGGGATTGATATTTGCAACCTATTTCTTCGACTGGATACACGGAAAGCATCGCCTTGATAAAAAACAGGAATACATCCGGTATAAATACGGCATTAAATTAAATATTGAAGCCGGTGAAATTACAACACCCGAATTATCAGGCGTTTATCCCATTATTGGCATACAGTATCATTTTTAAAAAGTTACCGGTATGAAAAAAACAGTATTATTTTTATTTGTGTCTTTACTGACATTATCGCTGTTCAGCCAGTCTGTCAAAACCGAATACATTTATCTTACACTGGTTAACCGGCAGCAAAATATCAAACTCATTGAAAATAATCTGAGAAATGCAGAGATAATTGCCGACAGTCTGTTCTTCCGTACTGAAAACGGAGTGAAAGAAAATGATTCCCTCGCTTCACTGTTTTTCAAGGAACTTGCCGTGAGTTACTATATTTCAGGAAATTATCCTATGGCAATGTTCACGTTTTTGCGGCAGCGTTATCTTTATCCTGACCCTAAAATGGATAAACTTGCGGTCTATTACTTCGGCCAGGCTGCTGCTTTTAAAAATATAAGTAAGGAAATGGTGACGTTTCAACTGGAAAAAAGTAATCCGGAAACAATCGAAACGGTTTCGGTAAAAGAGAGGGAGTATGCATTGC
Source organism: Bacteroidales bacterium (assembly GCA_027022105.1). Classification (GTDB taxonomy): domain Bacteria; phylum Bacteroidota; class Bacteroidia; order Bacteroidales; family F082; genus Sulfidibacterium. The sequence goes on from JALVZH010000018.1 coordinate 6,444, forward strand.
TGAACAATTCGATTCTGCTCAATCAAAAAGAGTTGAATCAGGTTATTTTGCATTATGCCGATATGGTCAAGGAAACCCGCTATGAAGTTCCCGAATTTGTGAATCAATGGGCTTTTTTGGTAACTATCGGCATCCCGCAAAAGTTGATGAGGGGATATGTCAATTACTATCAGGGGGAAATTGATACGTTGAATTTCAAATTTAGCAAAATATTGTATCGCAAAGCAGCACATTACTATCTGAAAAACAATGCCTGGGAAACAGCATCGGTTTATATTGAAAAATATGACCGTCTGCCCCTGAAAATAAACAACAGGATTACTTCGGGCTGGTTTAAATTCCGGAGAAATCTGCACTTTTGAAAAACTTAAAATATTCAAGCTATGAAAAAACTCGTTATTTTCGGTGGCACGGGTTTTATCGGCAGCCACCTTGTCCGTTTGCTTTCAGATGATTATGAAATAGTTATTCCGAGCCGTAATCCCGAAAAACATAAGGAACGGTTTAACGACATGGCCGTTTTGGTTCCCTCGGGAAATCCGGATACACTTGCACCCTGGTTTGAGGGTGCTGCCGGTATCATTAATCTTGCCGGCGAAAATGTCGGTGGCCGCTGGACCAAACAAAAGAAAGAGGCCATTTACAACAGCAGGATACAATCCGACCACCTGATTTGTAAAACCTTTGAGAAAATAAATGATTATCCGGAGGTTGTTATTCAGGGTTCCGGGATGGGTGTTTACGGCACCGAAACATCCGACGAAGCGGTTACCGAAGATTCACCTTTGGGTACCTCCGGGTTTCTTACAAAAACAGGAATCGACCATGAAACGGCATTGGAAGAAATCAACGACAAAACCAGAGTGATGTTTTTAAGAACCGGACTTGTAATGGACGGTAAGGAGGGCTCTTTCCCGCAGTTTATCCAACCCTTTAAGTTTTATCTCGGCGGTACCATGGGAAAAGGAAACCAATGGGTATCGTGGATTACCATTGACGATGAGGTGGAAATCATTAAGTTCTTACTGGAAAATGATAAAGCGGATGGGGCCTTTAACCTTACGGCACCCAACCCCGTTCGTCAAAAAGAGATGGCAAAAATTATGGGCAAGGTGTTGCACAAACCGGCTGCTGTGCGCATTCCTGCATTTCTTTTAAGGCTGATGATGAAAGACATGGCAGACGAACTTATCCTTAATGGGAAAAAAATCCTTCCAAAAAGATTGGTTGAAGCCGGATATTCGTTTCAACATACGGATTTTGAGGAGGCATTCCGGTATATTTTGAAGAAAGATGCTTAAATGAAAAAAAGATTTTTATTGGAAACGCAAACCGTTCCCCTCCGAGAAGGGGAATGGTTACCGTTAACCAAAGCATAACTGTCAATTGGAAGAAAAAATGATTAAACCGATAAATATTTATATTGGAAATCAATGTTCCCCTCCTCGGAGAGTTTATCCCGACTTTACGTCGGGAGGTGCAGGGGTGGGTTATACATTCTTTTATTTTTGTAAAAAGCCTTTAAACAAGGATAATGGAAATCAACACCTTAAATAAGTAAATGAATATAAGGTTTTTAAATAAAACCCACCCCTTAATCCCCTCCAAGGAGGGGAATGGTTACCGTTAACCAAAGCATAACCGTTAATGGGAAAAAGAATGTTTAAATCGAAGAGGAAATTATATTGGAAAAATGAGTTCCCCTTCCGCCTTAGGCGGAGGTAGGGGTGGATAAAAAAATAGTTTATCAACAATTTTTTTAAAAAGAAACATAACAAGACGATTAAAAAATCTGAAAATGAACAACATAATAGATCCCCCCTTAATCCTCCCGATTTTATCGGGACGAGCTCTCCGAGGAGGGGAGATCATTACCGTTAATCAAAGCATTATCGCTCTTATTTAAAAAATAATCCCCTTTTTATTTTCCCATCCCGGAATAATACCTCTATTATGTAGAATTGATTTTTGGGAAGATAAATCCTGTCCTTAAACCTTCCTTTGTACAAAACCCTTCCGCTCAGGTCAATGATTTTAAGGTATGCAGCCTCCTTTTGTGTGTTTATAAACAGATAGTTTCCCCGGCGGAAAACAACCGAAAAATCCGTCCCGTGCTTTTGAGAAATACCCGTTTCAATATCCACCACAATGGTATCTGCATCACTGCCGCAACTGTTGGAAACCGTAACACTGTATTCGCCGGCTTCCCGAACGGTTAAAAAACGTGTTGTGTCGCCCGTTGACCATTGGTAATGTGCGCCGGGATTTTGCGCATCGAGAATCAGGCTGTCCCCTTCGTTAAGAATTGTGTCATTACCGAGAAAAACTTCGGGAACGGCAGTTATAATTACCGAAACCGAATCCATAAAAACCGTTTGCCCGTTACAAGACCGGAAAAGGCTGATATTAATAACTCCGGGCTCCCACCAAACCAATTGCAAAGGTAAATCACCGGAAGCTATTAAAGAATCGTTGTAATACCATAAGGGAGTACATCCCACGGAAATATCGGTATCAAAAATTGCGGTATCGCCAATACACCCGTAAGAAGGCCCGGAAACGGGCGCAGGCGCCGGCGGCGGAGGCTGGATGCTATCCGGTAATGGTGTTATAACATGATTGCCGGCATAACAGTTGTCTTTTAGCAGGAACAAAGAAACAAACGAAAATGTGAGAAAAGTTAAAAACCCGTACCGCTTAATTTTAGTTGCCAAAAGACGAAATATTTTTTTGTTATTTAGAATAAGTCGTAAAATTATAGAAAAATTTCATGTTTTCGGTAAAGCAAACCGAAATTAATTACTTTTGCAGCCTCGTTCGATAAAGAACGGGAATTGTGGAGAGATTTGATTGATTGCAACCACGGAAAAAAATGCTAAACCAGTATTTTCCCGCCAATCATCAAATGCTTCATTTGATGTTTAATTAAAAAAAACAATTTTATGGCTTATTATTTCACGTCCGAATCCGTTTCGGAAGGTCATCCCGACAAAGTGGCTGACCAAATTTCAGATGCAGTTTTAGATGAAATGTTACGGCAGGATCCCGATTCGAAGGTTGCCTGCGAAACCATGGTTACCACCGGCCTTGCCGTTATTGCGGGAGAGGTAAAAACCAATGCCTGGGTCGATTTGCAATCGGTAACCCGGCGCACCATTGAGCGAATTGGCTATACCAAAGCCGAGTATCAGTTCGACAGCAAGTCCTGCGGTGTTATTTCAGCATTGCACGAGCAGTCGCCCGACATTAATCAGGGTGTTGAACGGGAAACCGAAGAAGAGCAGGGTGCCGGCGATCAGGGAATGATGTTCGGGTACGCCATTCGCGAAACAGAAAATCTGATGCCCCTTACGGTTGAAATTGCTCACGACCTCCTTTACGAACTGTCGAACATCCGCCGCGAGGGCAAGGTGATGACCTACCTTCGTCCTGATGCAAAATCGCAGGTAACACTGGAATACGAAGACGACAACAGGCCAAAGAGAATAGACACCATCGTTATTTCCACCCAGCATGATGATTTCGATACAGAAGAGAACATGCAGAAAAAGATTAAAGAAGACATTGAAAAGTATCTGATTCCACGCATCAGAAAAACTTACGACGCTTACCTTTTCGACCATAACTATAAACTGTTTGTGAATCCTACGGGCAAATTTGTTATCGGCGGTCCTCATGGCGATACGGGATTGACGGGCAGGAAAATTATTGTGGACACATACGGCGGTCATGGTGCCCACGGCGGCGGAGCTTTCTCGGGAAAAGACTCTTCCAAGGTTGACCGTTCAGCCGCCTATGCAGCCCGCCATATTGCCAAAAATATGGTTGCCGCCGGTATTGCCGATAAAATTCTGGTGCAGGTGGCTTATGCCATTGGAGTAAGTCATCCCGTGGGATTTTACGTTAACACTTTCGGGACGGCAAAAGTAAAAGGTGAAAACGGAAACCTGCTGTCGGACGGCCAAATTGCAGAGATAACCGAATCGGTTTTCGATATGAAACCGGCATCCATAGTAAAAAGATTCGGACTGAAAAACCCCATCTTTGAAAAAACCGCATCATACGGACATTTCGGAAGAGATGTTTATGAACAGGAGACAGAGGTTTATTACGAAGACGAAAACACAACCTTTAAAGAAAACCGTAACGGAACAAAGGTCTTTACCAAAAAGGTTAAGTTCTTCGGATGGGAAGAGTTGAATTATGTGGATGAAGTGAAAAAGGCTTTTAATTTGTAATTGTTAAACATGGATTTACATCCGACTTTCCAAAATAAAAAAAAACCGGCTTTAACAGGCCGGTTTTTTTATGATGTTATTTTACCTCTTTTACCTTTTAACAATAAGCTTTTTGGTTTTTTCGATTTTACCGTTAACCAATACGGTGTAGAAGTAAAGTCCTTCGCTCAGGTTGTTGAGGTCAACCTTAACGGAGCCCTCTGTTTGGTTCAGCGGAATGGTCTTAACCACTTTTCCTACCAAGTTAACAATCTTGATTTCAGCGGATTTTACAGTGCTGTTCAGGTGAAAGTCAACATTTGCAAAAGAACTTGCGGGATTGGGATAAATATCGGAAACAGCGGTGGTCAGTCCGTTTTCGTCAATTCCGGTATATCCCAGCATGTATTTAACATATACGGTATCAATAATCTCGAAATTATCTTTGTCGAAGAAAGCATATTTTACGAGTGAAGTTCCGTATTGAGGATTCCCGTTAATGTCGTTATAGTTGTAATGACCCGAAAACATGTCGTCTTCCGACTGACCGCCTGCTGCAATAAACTGATACTGTCCTGAGGTATCTACCATGGGCGACCAGCAAATTACGGGCCAGCAAAAACTGTTCTCGGTTCCGTCAAGAACATCAATGTTGGTTCTTGCAACCAAAACGTTTATTCCGTTATCGGTATTGTTGTGTACAACGGCGTGAAATGTAAGTTCTCCTTCTTCATTAGGTGGACCGAATATGGTAACGGTATCGCCGAAAGTTACGCCGTTCCACGAGAGTGTAACGGGGTCTTGTGCCTTTACAATTGCCGAAAGGCCGATGAACAATGCCAATGAGAGTAATAATTTTTTCATATCAGTATTTTTTATTTTTCAAATACAAAAACAATGCCGTTTTAATGCGGCAAAAATACACCATTTATTATAACATATGACAAGTAAAATGAAGAATATGTTGCCTGAGGGGAATATGGGAATTCAATTTTATGCATCCAATGTTTTATACCCCGCCTGATTTATTACAACTTTTAACAACTCTGTCTTCAAAGAACCCACTTCGGTTTCCGTTTTTCAAAAAAGGCGGCCATTCCGTCCTGGCCTTCGTCCGAGGCCCTCAGTTGTGCAATGAGGGTTGCGGTATAGTTAGTAAGCTCGTCCATGTCTGTTGATTCCGTCACCTTGCCGATGAGTTTTTTGGTGGCTTTTACCGCTCCGGGGGCGGCTGTTTTCAGCTCTTTTATCAGTTGTTCCGTTTTTTCAGGCAACTGCTCCTGCGGGACGGCGTGATTAACAAGATGCCATTTTTCGGCCTCTTTGCCATCAAACCTTTTTCCTGTCAGCATCAGCTCTTTGGCGCCGAACTCACCAATCCGTTTTATGACAAACGGAGCGATGGTAGCCGGAGCAATGCCCAGTTTTACTTCGCTGAATGCAAATTTGGTGTTTTCGGCCGCCACCACCATATCGCAGGCCGCCAACAGGCCGTTGGCACCGCCGAATGCAGCTCCCTGAACAACTGCCAGCGTAGGAACCGGACAGTCGTAAACGGCTTTGAACAACGCCGCAAGCTTCTGCCCGTCGCGCTTGTTTTCTTCAAAACCGAAACCGGCAATGGCTTTCATATAATTAAGGTCGGCACCGGCACAAAACGATTTTCCGGCACCCTGCAAAACCACACAGCGCAAACCGCTTTTTTCATTCACCGACCGGAACAATCCGGTAAGTTCGGCTATCATCTGCTCGTTCATGGCGTTGTGTACTTCGGGCCGGTTCAGGGTTATCCGCATCACGGAATCCCTTGTCTCTTCAACTATTGTTTGATAATTATTATGCATCGATCCCAACGGGTTTTAAGCTGTTTTTATTCATGCCTCAAATCTATCAAAATATTCCATATACATACGTTTTTCGGGTAGAGAAAGCGTTTTTCAGAGCAATTCCGGCAAAAAACGGTGTTTCTCCGCTGTTATGCCAGGGCTTTGATGAACTCCTCCAGATCGGTGTCGGCGTCAAGACCAAGTTTTTTCTTCAACCGGTGACGCGAGCTTTTTATACTTGACGGAGCAACATTCAGCACCGATGCCATCTCCTTGCTGGTCATGTTCAGTTTTATCAGGGCACAAAGCCGGTGGTCGTTTTTGGTAAGGTTCGGATTTATCTCACTAAGTTTTTGGAAAAAGCTCCGGTTTACCTCTTCAAAATAGAGTTTAAACAGTTCCCAGTCTTTTTGCGACCGCAAACTATGTTTTATTTTGTTGATAATCGACTTGTACTTCGGTTTTTCCTCAACAGGGGCTTTTTTTGAAAGGTTTTTAATGTCGTCGAGTATTTGTTGAAGCATTGTGTTTCGATACATCATATGCAGGGCATGGCTGCTCAATTGTTTTGATTTGTAAAGTACCGACCGCTGCAATTCCTGCTCTTTGAATTTGCTTTTTTCCAACTCCGCTTTCACGAGTTCCTGCTCTTTTTTATGTACAATCTCTTTTTGAATATGAATTTGTTTGTCTTTTTTCCGCTTTATGTAGATACTGACGGCACCGGTGACTATTAATAAAAGAGTAAAAACAAAAATCACAATCGTTTTTTGTTTCTCATCTCTCAATATTTTGTTACGAAGAACTTCCGCCTGTTTTTCTTTTTGTAATAATTCTATTTGCCGCTGTTTCTGGGTAGATTCCAGTTGCGCCTGCAATTTATTGTAATTGGCTCTGCTTGCGGAATTGAAAATACTGTCGTGCAGTTCATTGTGTTTTTTAAAGTAATCGAGCGCCGGTTTGTAGTCTCCTTTCAGGGCATAAGCATCCGACAAAGTTAAATAGGCCTGTTCCATATTGCCGCGTTGTCCCTTCTCTTTCATAATGGAAAGCCCTTTTTGTCCGTAATAAATTGCCTTTTCCGCATTACCTGTTTTCAGGAAATACAAAGCCATGTTTTGATAGCTTGCAGCCAATGCACTTTTGTACCTTTTTTTACCGTTCAGTTTCAACGCAAGCAACGCGCTTTCCTTTGCTTTTTTGTATTTTCCCAATTGCAGATATAAAGAGGAGAGATGGTTAAGGGATACGATTCGGCCTCTTTGGTAGTTTGCTTTTTCGTATAATTTTAGCGCTTTTTTGTAATATTCAATGGCTCTCAGGGTATCCCCCATGTTTTTTTGCACCAAACCCAGGTTGGAATAACAGGAAGCCATCTGAGCAGTATCTTTTAAAGTGCTGTATTCGTCGAAAGCCCTTTTAAAGTAATCGGCAGCAAGACTGTCGTTTCCGTTTTTATAACAAACGGCACCTATGTTAAGCAGAACGGGAGCTATCAATTGAGGCCCGGCGTTATGTTCCTGTCTGTATTCAAGCGATTGTTTGAAATAGATTATGGCGGAATCGTAATAACCCTGCCGGGTCAGAATGGTGGCTTTGTTGTTAAGCAGTTTGGCATAATTAAAAATACTTATCTTTTTTTGACCGGGATGGTTATGGGTGTAATCAATAAGTAATGCCAGTGCTCTTGTAAAAGATGAGTTTGCCAGATTGTATTTTCCCTGATAATAATAGGTCCAGCCGATATTGGTTAAAAACTCCATAATATGAACCGTATCTTTTTCCTTTTCGCTCAGTTTTAATCCTTTCTCAACAAAAATATCCGAAGAGTCGTATTTTCGTGCTGCGGCGTAAGCATTAACAAGATTGCTTATGGCTTCTATTTCGTTACTGTAATCAATGTTTTTTGATATATGATAAGCCTGACGCGCATAACTTACGGCTTCGTCGGGGTTTGTACTGACAGTTGCTCCGGCAAGCCTGTTCAGTGTGCCTGCCTTTTCAATACCGTTTTGATAATAGAGCCTTACTTTTAAACTGTCGGTGTTGATGCCGTACAGTGAAACGGTATAAAAAGACAATAAAATTGTAGTAAAAAAAACAATAACCGGATAAAAATGTTTGTTTCCGGCAATGCTCTGTTTTGTCATTTCGGTTTTTTTTATCTGTTTACTACGGTAAATATCCGTTTTAAAGTTACCAAATATACACTTTTTGATTGATTACCCGTGTAAATTTTTATGTCAAAAAACAGCGAATTTTTATATTATTGAAAATCAAACAATAAGATAATTTTTTACCCCTGTTTACCTACCATTTGCCTACCAGAAAACAAACCGTTGCCTACCATTTGCTTACCTGAAAAATAAAAATAATTCTCATCCGCCCTGTATGTTTGCCGAAAAATTTTGATGAAATGAACAAGTGTATTGTAGATATAAATGAAAACAGGGTTCTTGTTACTTTTTACCACATAGTCAATAACGGCTCTATTGAAATATGGAAAGATGAGGGGAAAAAGAAGCCCTTATTGGTTTATTCGAAAAAAGTAAAGAATTCCATTTTCGAGAACATCGGTTCGGTTCCGGGAAAAGGATCATATAAAATGGATATTGATATGGACGGTGAAATTATTTCGAAAACCATAAAAATATTTTAAGCAAATGCCTCTCAAAATAAATAAATCAAAAGGTAGGAGTTTTGGTATGCAGTCCGGAAGTCGAAGCATCTTCCGGATTGCAAGAGAGGCTTTTTTTAAAAATCTAATTTAAAAACACAATATCATGAAAAATTTATTACTTACAATTGCAACAGTTGTTTTGCTGACAATGAGCGGATATGCTCAGGTAGCCATTAACGAAACGGGAGCCGATCCCGATCCTTCGGCAATTCTCGATTTATCGAGTACAACAAAAGGTTTTTTGGTACCACGGGTTACAACCTCTCAAAGAAATGCCATTGGTACAACACAAGGCGGCCTTTTGGTTTACGATACCGATACCGAAAGTTTCTGGTATTACAACAATATATATGCTACATGGGTTGAAATTAAAGCCGGGAGTGCTTTGGACATTAACAGCCTTGCCGATGGCAGCAGCGACGGTTCAAGTGTTTTTTTGGGATCAAATGCAGGCAGTGCCGATGATGGAACCAACTACAATACGGCACTTGGAATAAATGCTTTACGCAGCAATACCTCCGGCACTTATAATACTGCCATGGGTAACGGTTCTTTGTATAATAATACAAGCGGACAAGAGAATACGGCAGTAGGAAACAGCACCCTTGGAAACAATACAACCGGGCACTACAATACGGCAATAGGGCGAAGTGCTCTTATTAACAATACCACCGCATCGGGCAATACGGCTACCGGAACAAGAGCACTTTATTATGATACAACCGGTTCGAAAAATACCGCAAACGGTTATTATTCATTGTATTACAATAGAAACGGAAGTTATAACAGTGCTTTTGGAACTTATTCGCTGTATCATAACACAACAGGAATTTCGAACACTGCTGTTGGTACAAAAGCCTTATATAACAACACCGACCGTAGCAATCTGGTAGCCGTGGGCGATTCGGCGCTTTTTAATAACGGTACGGGGGTATCGGAAGATTATCATGCAACGGCAAATACCGCCGTGGGTTCCAAATCGCTTTATTCAAATACCAGGGGTTATAAAAACACTGCTTTGGGATTTCAAACGCTCTATTCAAACACAACAGGTGTTAAAAATACAGCTGTCGGATATAATTCCCTTTATAATAATACAGATGGCAATCGAAACACTGCTGTCGGATATTTAACATTAAACAGTCATATAACAGGTTTTAGTAATACGGCTGTTGGGGCATATGCATTACAATACGACACATCGGGTATTTATAATACTGCCGTAGGTAGCAAATCTTTGAGGAATAATCAGGATGGAAGTAGCAATACCGCAGTGGGAAATAATACTCTTGCAAATAATACAAGCGGGAGCAATAACACTGCAATAGGGCGAAGTGCTCTAAGCGATAACACTACCGGTACGGGCAACACGGCTATCGGACAACAATCTCTTAGTTATGATACAACCGGCTCGAGAAATACTGCAACCGGTTATTATTCACTATTTTATAACAGAAGCGGCGATTACAATAATGCATTCGGATACGGAGCGCTCTATTCAAACACAACAGGAATTTCGAATACTGCTGTAGGTACAAGAGCTTTATATAACAACACCGACCGCTCCAATCTTGTTGCCGTGGGCGATTCGGCTTTGTTCAACAACGGAACCGGTGCTACGGAAGCCTGGCATGCCACTGAAAATACCGCCCTCGGTTCCAAAGCGCTATATTCCAATACTACGGGATATTATAACACTGCCAATGGTTACCACGCTTTGTATTCCAATACCACAGGGTATAATAACACAGCGAATGGAGATAGAACTTTGTATTCCAATACGACTGGAAACAGCAATACTGCTAGTGGATATAGAGCATTGCAAAATAATACAACCGGAAATAAGAATACCGCCACCGGATTTGCCGCATTGGATTACAACTCAACCGGAGAATGTAATACGTCTAACGGGTATCAAGCATTATATTCCAACTCTTCCGGTAACAATAATGTGGCCAATGGAAATAGTGCATTGTTTATGAATACAACAGGAAATTCAAACATTGCCATAGGAGTAAATAGCTTATTCAAAAACACCGACCGTAGTAATTTGGTAGCCGTGGGCGATTCGGCTTTGTATAACAATAGCACCGGTGAATTTAATACAGCTATTGGTTCTAAAACCCTTTATGCCAATACAACTGGAACCAGAAATACAGCTTGTGGATACAATGCATTAAAGGGGAATACCACAGGCGGTTGGAACACCGCCACCGGATCTTTTGCATTGAACCAAAACACCACAGGTATTGGAAATACAGCCATTGGATATGGTGCGGCATCATATAATATATCAGGTATGAAAAACACGGTTAACGGATATTTTGCTTTATACTTAAACAAAACCGGAAGTGGTAATGTAGCCATAGGTACGTTTAGTCTATACCACAGTAACAATCTTAGCCATCTGGTAGCCGTGGGCGACTCGGCTTTGTATAACAACGGAACCGGTATTACTCAATCCTGGCATGCCACTGAAAATACCGCTATCGGTTCCAAAGCGCTATTTTCCAATACAACAGGATATTACAATACCGCCAATGGTTACCATACTTTATATGCCAATACCACGGGATATAGAAATACGGCTTCCGGAAACCAATCATTGTATCAAAATACAACTGGACAATCAAATACTGCACACGGTAATGATGCATTAAGAAATAATACCACGGGAAGTTTCAATACTGCTGTCGGACGTGATGCCTTGAATGCCAATACAACGGGGGATCATAATACTGCCGTTGGGTACAATGCTTTTGGTAGCGGAACATACTCCAATTCAACCGCCATTGGCTACAATACCCCCATAAGCGGTAACAACCAGGTTCACCTTGGTAATACCAGTATTACCGAAATAAAAGGTGAGGTAAACTTTACCACTTATTCCGACGGACGAATCAAAGAAAATATCAAAGAGGATGTGAAAGGTCTGGAGTTTATTATGAAACTGCGCCCCGTTACTTTCAACATCAATCTCGATAAAGAGAATCAACTGTTGGGCCTCGTTGACCGGGCAAGCTATGAAGGAAAATACGACATTGAAAAAATAAAACGTACAGGTTTCATCGCGCAGGAAGTAGAGGCTGCTGCCAAAGAAGTGGGTTACGACTTCAGCGGTGTGCAAAAGCCAAAAAATGAAAAGGATTTATACGGCTTATCCTATGCCGAATTTGTGGTGCCGTTGGTAAAATCGGTACAGGAACTAAATCAAAAACTTGAAAAAGAAAATGCCGGGTTAAAAGCACGCCTTGAAAAGCTGGAGAAATTATTAATTGAGAAAACAAAATAAACCGTTTCTGTCATCAACAAATAAAAACCTGAAAAAATGAAAAAACTGTTATACTTATCATTAGCCCTGGCAATAATTTTCGCTTCCGGCTGCAGAAAAGAGGAAAATCCGCAACCCGAACCGGAGCCTGATCCTGAACCGACGCAGGAGTATATTGTGGCCGAAAATACGGTTGTTGTTGATGAAAATGCAAGGAATGCCATCACCAGTATCGATACTGCAAATTTCCGGTTCACTTTTGACGGAAGCAGCACCATTATCGATTCTCTTAAAGTTGGCGATATACTTGTTGACAGTTCTTCTGAAATGGCTCCTTACGGATATCTTAGAAAGGTAAAATCCATAAGCGGCAACAAAGATGGCGAAACGGTTGTGGTTACCGAAGCCGCCACGCTGGTAGAAGCCGTTCATAAAGGAAGCATTCATTTTAATACCGGTAAGCTTTCCATGGCACAGGTTGAACGCTATGAACTTGCCGACGGTGTTACATTACAAAACCTTAAAAACACCGATTTCACAGTTTTTTCCATGGACTATGAAAAGGTTTTCACCAACGAATACGGAGAGGTAACCATTTCGGGGCACACCGACCTCGACATCGAGTTCTTTTTCGATTTCGACTGGGATTGGGAACTTCTGCCTTATCCCCACGCTTTTGTCGATAAATTCGAATCAGGCGTAAAAATCAATCAAAATGCCTCAATTAATGTTTATTCCGAAGCAGGGGCGGGCATGCACGAGCGTATCTCTCTGGCAAAATTTTATTTCACCCCCTGGACCTTTACGGTTGGGCCCGTGCCTGTGGTGTTTGTACCCCGTATCGAGTTGTTTGTCGAGATGGACGGCAGCATAACAGCTGTTTTTACATCATCGGCTACCGAAACACTCAACGGACGTATCGGGTCGAGATATACCGACGGTAACGGCTGGAGTAAGATTTCGGAAAAACAATACGAAACGGATTATGTTGCACCAAACCTTACGGCAGGAGCCGAATTCGGCGCTCATATCGGGCCTGAAATTGCCCTGTTGCTTTATGGTATAGCAGGCCCTTATGCCGACCTTACCGCCTGCAGTCAGATAAATGCCTTTTTACATACGGCAACCGGAAACTGGGACCTGGAATTTAAAGTGGGTATGCGAAGCCGGGTTGGCGTGGTGATGGATATCATCGGATTTAGAGAAAGCTGGAACCCGGGTGAATATTGCCTGTTTGAAGAAACACTTTTGCACCTTGAAAACGAACCTTTTGGAAACGATATTTTTATCTCTTTTCCCATTGACGGAGGTTCCTATTTAATTGGTGACGATATTACGGTAACAACATCATATACGGGCGAAACCCCCGATGAAGTTGAATTTATCTACGACAATACTCTTGTTTTTACCGATACCGAAGAACCGTTTGAATATGTTATACCCACTGCCAATGAGCCTGAAGGGGGCCATATAATCCGTGTAAATGCAAAAATTAACGGGTTAGAAATAGCAAGCGATTATGCCTCATTTAATTTAGTAATTCCTGTTTGGGATTTGCTCGATTTGAGTTCCGCAGGACTAAATGAAAATACCGATGCCAACGACCTCTTTTTTAACAGCACCTCCGACGGGTGGATGACCGTTGAATCTTATTCGGGATCGGGGAAAATTCTTAAAACCAATGATGCGGGAGTAACCTGGGAAGAGATTAGCACCATTTCCACGCCGCTGCGTCAGGTTATTATGTTTAATTCGTCCGAAGGGATTTTCCTTGCCGGCGACGGAAGGGTTATGTTTACAAGCGACGGAGGCAACAACCTTGAAGAACTTACTTACGGCCAGTTTAACCGGCCTTCGTTTCAATGGAACGATGTTTTTGACCTTGCTACCAATAACGATGGCGAAATAGTGGCAGTTACCAAAGACGAAGGAATTCCTTATTACTTTAAAGTGGGTAGGGCTAATATGGCCTCGCACGACCCCGCAGGATATTTCAAATTGCCCTATCCGAACGAATACGGACTGCCTCCGAAAATTGTAATGAAGGGAAATAAAGGGTTTCTTTACAATGTTTACCATGAAGACGAGCCTGATAAATCCTATTTTATGTCAACAACCGATGGCGGTGTCAGCTGGGAAGGTTTTGAACTGGGTTCGGTGGATGTAAACACGCGGCTGTATGGCGCCCACATGCCCGATGAAACACATGTGTGGATTGTAGGCGAAGATGACAACGGTGCCGTGGTAATTATGTCGGACAATGGTGGCAACAGTTGGACAACCGTCAATTTAACCGGAACCCCCGGCTTTAGTTCGGTTTATTTTACCAGCAACGATATTGGCTACGCAACGGTAAAAGAGTGGAGCGATGAGTTTGAAGCCAAACTGTATAAAACACTTGACGGCGGCCATACCTGGAATCCGATGATTGATACCAGAGGAAAATACGGAATGAGCAGCGTATTCTTTCTCGGCCAGGATTTTGGTGTGGTTTGCGGCAAAGGGCCGTATGTTTACAGGTATTCGGTTGGGAAAACCAGATAATAAATCGAATGCATTACTTTTAGTTCCGGCGAAATAACATGATAATATGGCTTTTTCATTTTAATATGCCGTTTTAGTTTTACAAGGAGGTTGTTTAAAGTTAACGTGATGAAAATGAGTATAAAATATTGGAAACCAGAAAATGAATTCCATTATTCCCCTCCTTGGAGGGGTGCAGGGGTGGGTTTATTAAAAAAGATATTCACTTTTCTGGTTTCCAATATTTTATACTATAACCGTTTTATTAGACTTTAAACAAGTTCAAGATTTAAAATTTATAAAAATGATTAAAAAACTATTATTTACAACCATTACGTTTTTCGTAATTTCCACAATGGTTGCACAGGTAGGCATTAACTATGATGGATCCGTGCCTGCGTCACATTCAATTTTGGATGTCAAATCAGATTCAACAGGAATGATTATCCCCAGACTTAACACAACACAAAGAGGTGTGTTGGCCTCAAAACTGGATAATTCACATAAGGGGATGTTAGTTTATGACAAAACCGGGAACATGATGTTTTTCTGGAACGGTTCTGAATTTGAAAATTTTGAATCTGGAGGAGTTACTATTCTCAGAGATGAAGATGGCGATACCTACATTGATACCGATAGCGGGGTTGATCCGGATTACATAGCCGTCTCCACCGGAGGAACAATTTTTTGGATTTTCGACCATGGAAGACTGGCTACAAATAATACAGGTTCATCAGTATTTATTGGTGAAGGGGCAGGTGTTCATGACGATCTTACAGACAACAAGAATGTATTTATTGGACAAAATGCTGGAACGGCGAACAGTACAGGGTACGAAAATGCAGCAATTGGTTACGAATCGTTTATAGCCAATACCAGTGGAGCAAACAATACCGCTTTTGGTAGTTCAAGCCTGAAAAGCAGCACCACTGCAAGTTTCAATACTGCTATAGGGTCAAGAGCACTTGAAAATACAACAACCAGTGCATACAATACAGCCCTTGGAACCTACTCCCTCAGGCATAATACAATTGGAGCAAAAAATGTTGCCCTTGGCTATGCTTCAGGATTTTATACCGGTGGATCCAAAAATACAATTATTGGTTACAGAGCCGGAAGGGGTACATCTGCAAACAACATCAGCGGTAATGTTTTTATCGGTTACGAAGCCGGTTATTTTGAAACAGGTGACAACAAGTTGTATATTGAAAACTCCAATTCATCAAGTCCTCTTATTTATGGTGACTTTTCAAACAATGTTTTAGGATTTATGGGTGATGTTGGGATAGGAACAAAAAACCCTTTAAAAGACCTTCACATTATGGGAACTACTTCGCTTGCATCCTTACTTATTTCACCGAATACATCTGTCAATGGCAATTCTGAAATTTTGTTTACTGAAGATGATGATTTTACTTATGGAATGTTCATAAAATACAATGGGAACGATAACAGATTATATTTTTACGGAAAGGCTGATGCTGATACCTCCGGGTCTCACCTTACCATAGAGAGGGATGGAAATGTTGGTATTGGAACAGATAATCCAACAGAGGCTTTTGAGGTTGTAACCACCTCCGATAGACGTACTGTATATTTCACTGGTGAAGGACAGGGAATCGATGATGCAACTGTTTATTCTGATAATACAAGTACAGGCTCCGGTATTGCCGGTTTTTTCCAAACTGCCGGAACAGACGCAACTTTCGTTCTAAAACAAAATGGGACAGGACACTTTCTGAAAGCTTTTGGTCCGGACGGAGGAGATGAAGAGTGGAATGTTCGTAATGATGGAACCATGCAGTTTTATAACTCCGGTCACCACCGTACTATTGCGATTGAACCATCAGAATCAGGCACCAACGATGCAGGACAAATTACCCTTTACGATGCTACAGGAACCATCCGTACCATAGAAATAGATGGTGATTATAATGGTAACGGCAGAATAACAACCAACGAACTTCAAATAACCGGGGGCAGCGATTTGTCCGAATTTTTTGAGCTTTCCGATTATTCAGAAATTAAAAAAGGAATGGTGGTTTCAATTGATGAAAATAATCCGGGACAACTGAAAATTACCACTGAAGCATACGATAAAAAAGTAGCCGGAATTGTCAGCGGTGCCAACAGCATTAAACCGGGTTTGATAATGAGTCAGAAAGGAACCATTGCCGATGGCGAACACCTTATCGCCCTTTCGGGCAGAGTGTATTGTATGGTTGATGCAACAAAGAATCCGGTTGAAATTGGTGATATGCTAACTACCTCTTCAACTCCGGGCCATGCTATGAAAGTTGATGATTACCAACAAGCTCAGGGCTCTATTATTGGTAAGGCAATGACTTCGCTTAAAAAGGGAAAAGGTTTGGTTTTGGTTCTGGTCACTCTTCAATAACTATTGATTATGAAAAAAGTTGTAATTCTGTTTGCAGCTCTTTTATTGATTTTTTCTTCTTTTCTTTTTTTCGGAAAAAACGAAAAAAAATATGGATACGGAGGGGAGGAAAAATACAATAAAGCAACACATGCTGCCGACTACCAGAAATTCCGCAGAAAATCCAGAGAAGATAAAAACGGTCGTATTCCAATGGATGGATTGATAAAAGCAAAAGAGCATATTAAAACAATGACGGGTGTTTCGCGTGATGCAGGTCTTTGGGAATGGGAATGGCTTGGCCCGTCGAACATAGGTGGCCGTATCAGAACAATACTTCCCGACCCCAATGATCCGAATACTATCTGGATAGGTTCGGCAGGCGGAGGCATATGGAAAACTACTGACGGAGGAAATACATGGTCAACAGTTGGTGATTTTATTCCCACTTTAACCGTCAGTTCTCTTGTGTTTGACCCATCTTCAACCAATATTATTTATGCTGCCACCGGAGAGGGTTTTGGAAATTTTGATGCACTTCCGGGTGCCGGAATATTAAAAAGTACCGATGGAGGAGTAACATGGTATCAGCTTGCGAGTACCAACATTGATGATTTTAAATATGTGAACCGTCTTGCGGCACATCCCGACCCCGATAGTGCCGGAGTACTTTATACTGTAACAAGTGACAATGGCGTTTTTAAAACAGAAGACGGAGGTGATACCTGGGATTTTAAATTAAATACAAATTCAAAAGCCTATGATGTAAAAATTAACCCTCATAATCCAAACCAGATTATTGTTGGCTGCGAAAATGCTGTTTATCTTTCAAATGATGATGGAAATAGCTGGCAAAGGCAAACAACGGGTTTTCAAAATAAACTTCCTTTAAACCCGGGTAGATGTGAGGTTACTTTTTGCCCATCGAACCAAAGCAAAATATATGTTACAATGGAAAGAAACGGAGGTGAAATCTGGCGCTCAACCGATAGTGGCTCAACATGGACTAATATGAGTACAGGGACTAACTATATGAATGATCAGGGTTGGTATGATAACGCCATATGGGTAAGCCCTCAAAACAGTAACTGGCTTGTAGTCGGAGGTATCGATCTTTGGCGAAGTACCGACGGCGGCGCAACTCTTACAAAAATCAGCGACTGGCACGATTATCATAATAACAGTAGCGCTGATTCGCCTCATGCCGACCAACATGCAATTGTGAGTGCAGGCGATTACGATCAATCAACCAATCCGGTTGTTTATGTGGGTAATGACGGGGGAATTCAGAGAGCCGGTAATATATGGACGGTTACGGAAAATTCAGGATGGGATAATCTTGCAAATACCTCTCTGGGAATTACACAGTTTTTTGGTGGAGCAGCAGCCTCCGACGGAAGCATTATTGTAGGCGGAGCACAGGATAACGATAAACTCAGGTACAGAAGCAGTGGTGCCTGGAGCGGTTCGAACAACTGGTATCAGGCACAGACAGGAGATGGTGGCTACGCGGCAATAAATTATAATGATTTAAACATTGTTTACGGCTCATATGTAAGACTTAGAATAATGAAGAGTACAGACGGGGGCGATAGCTATTCCAATTCATACAATGGCATTGCCGACCAGGGGAATCCGTTAAGGGCTTTGTTTATATCTCCTTTTAGCATGGACCCCAATGACCCGACCATACTTGTAGCAGGAGGTTCCAGGATATGGAGAACCACCAATTCTGCTAATAACTGGGGAGAAATTCGTGCAGAAATAGGCAGCTTTATTAATAACAATGGTGACCTTGAATTTTTTAAATGTAGTGCCATTGATATAGACGACGGTAATTCGCAATTGATTTGGGTTGGTTATAACAACGGTCATGTTGCCTATACAAACGATGCCGGAGCGTCATGGCAAAGAGTTGACGATAATGGTGTAGGAATTCCGGACAGATATATTACCGATATTGCCATTAACCCAAATACCCCTACACAGGTATTTGTTACTACCGGGGGATATAATCCTGATAATGTATGGTTTTCGGATGATGCAGGAGTAACATGGTACAACCGAAGCGGTAGTGCGCCAAACAACCTCCCTTCTATTCAGGTAAATACCATACGGTTTCATCCTTCAAACTCCAATTGGGTTTACGTTGGGACCGATATGGGTGTTTTTGCCTCACAAGACAAGGGGAACAACTGGAGTGTTGTAACCAATACAAATGCAGGAAACGGTAATGAAGGCCCGGTAAATACCGAAGTATCAGAACTTTTTTGGCAGGGTGATGAATTTCTTATAGCTGCAACTCACGGACGTGGAATGTACCGTACGGCATGCCCACCATACAAAATTTATGTTGATGCCAACGCTGCTCCGGGTGGCAATGGCAGTCAGGCACATCCGTTTAAAACAGTGGCCGAAGCTGTGGCGGTTGCAGGTCCCGGAGCAACCATTTCAATAGAATCCGGAACTTACGACGAATCGGAAATCATTACTTTTCAGAATGAGGGATATATAATTGCTCCTAACGGCGGGGTGCTGATAAAATAAAGGAACCGTTAATAGCAGGGGTTTTGTTTTCGAGCAGATATTTTGATTTGTCAATAATCAATGAAGCTGTTTAAAGTTAACGGGATGACAATGAGTATAAAATATTGAAAACCAGAAAATGAATTCCATTATTCCCCTCCTTGGAGGGGGAGGGGTGGGTTTATTAAAAAAAGATATTCACTTTTCTGGTTTTCAATATTTTATAATTTATCAAATGTTTAGACTTTAAACAAGTTAAATGTATTTGCCCGTAATTTAAAAATCATAATTGTTCTGTTATCCCTTTTTCCGGCAATTACTTTTGACGGCTCGCCGGTATCGTTATACAGCCTGCAAAAGTTTACCGTGAAATCCCCTTAGTAAAAATTTGAAATAATTTTTATTTGTTTTGCCTTTTTTGTAATTTTGTCTTGTTGCATAACTTTGGTGTTTTTGTTATTTTAAAAGTTTTATGAAATCTGAAACCGGAATAAATTATAACCCAAAAAATAACAAAAATGATTATGAAACATTTTTTTACGCTGGCAGTCCTGCTGCTTCTAACGGTAAATTCAGGCTTGGCGCAAGTAGGTATCAACTATAATGGAGAAGCGCCGGCATCACACACGATTCTTGATGTAAAATCGGACACTACCGGAATGTTGATTCCGCGTATGACAACAACCCAGAGAAATGCTCTTGCGGCAAAACTTGATTCTTCCCACGAGGGAATGGTAGTTTATGATAAAACGGAGGATGTGCTCTACTTTTGGAACGGCTCGGAATTCGAAAAGATTGCTTCCGGTATTTTAAGCAGAATTAACGATGCGGATAACGACACCTGGGTTGAAACAGAAACGGGTACCGATTCCGATGATATCAACATTGGTAACAATGGGGTAAGGTATTGGCGATTTAAAGACGGGCGATTGGAATTTTTAAATACGGGAAATTCGGTTTTATTGGGATATAATGCAGGTAATAATGATGATTTCTCATCAAATCAAAATATATTTATTGGTTATAATGCCGGTTATAGTCTGTCTTCCGGCTATGGGAATGTTGCCATCGGAGTTAATTCATTATTTAACTCAAATTCACCGTATAATGTAGCTGTGGGTCATTCAGCACTTTATAATATTACATCAGGGGCGAATAACATTGGTTTGGGATATCGTGCCGACTATTACAACCAAACCGGCAATAACAATGTAATTATCGGTTACAAAGCTGGATTTGTCGGCTCAACCCACAGCAAGTCGGGAAATGTTTTTATAGGAAATATGGCAGGATACAATGAGACGGGAAGCAATAAACTGTACATTGATAACTCAAGTACTTCAACCCCGCTTATTTACGGTGATTTTTCGAGTAATGAATTAGGATTTATGGGTAATGTGGGAATCGGGACAAAAACCCCTGAAAAAAATCTTCACGTGGTTGGATCCGATACTTTAGGATCAATACTTATTTCACCTAATGAGAGTGGAAACGGCGATGATGCTGAATTGCTGTTTGGAGAGGATATAGATTACACCTATGGCATGTCAATAAAATATGACGGAGGTGCAAATAAAATGTTTTTCTACGGGAAAAGCGGTAGTAGCACATTTGGCCCTCTTCTCACCATTGAAAGATCGGGAAATGTCGGAATCGGGACGGATGATCCATCGGAAGCTTTCGAGGTGGTAACAACGGGTGATGTCCGTACAGCCTATTTCACGGGTGAAGGAGAGGGAATAAGTGACGCAACGCTATATTCCGAAAATACCAATTCAACTTCGGGTATAGCCGGTTTTTTTCTAACGGAGGGAGCCGATGCCACTATTGTATTAAAACAAAACGGAACAGGAAGTTTTATGAAAGCATTCGGACCTAACGGTGGAAATGAGGAATGGAAAGTTGATAACGACGGACGTATGACTTTTTATAATTCCGACCACAACAAAACCATTGTTATTGATCCGTCCGAAATTGGCACCAACGATGCGGGACAAATTACCCTTTACAATGCTGCGGGAACCAATGCTGTCATCGAAATAGACGGTAATTATAACGGCGATGGCAGAATAACAACCAACGAACTGCAAATAACCGGTGGCAGCGACCTTTCCGAATTTTTTGAACTTACCGATTATTCCGAGATTAAAAAAGGCATGGTGGTTTCCATTGATGAAAATAATCCCGGCCACCTGAAAATTTGTACCGAAGCGTACGATAAAAAAGTTGCCGGGGTTGTCAGCGGAGCAAACAGCATCAGGCCCGGTTTAATCATGAGCCAAAAGGGTACCATTGCAGACGGTGAACACCTTATCGCTCTTTCGGGCAGGGTCTATTGTTTGGTAGATGCAACGGAAAGGCCGGTTGAAATTGGCGATATGCTTACCACTTCACCCGTCCCCGGATATGCCATGAAAGTTGACGATTACCAAAAAGCCCAAGGCGCTATTATCGGTAAAGCAATGACATCCCTTAAAAAAGGAAAAGGTTTGGTTTTGGTTCTGGTTACTCTTCAATAACTATTGATTATGAAAAAAGTTGTAATTCTGTTTGCAGCTCTTTTATTGATTTTTTCTTCTCTGCTTTTTTTTGCAAAAAATGAAAAAAAATATGAATACGGAGAGGGGAAAAAATACGATAAGGCAACACATGCTGCCGACTATCTGAAATTCCGCAGAAAATCCAGAGAAGACAAAAACGGTCGTATTCCAATGGATGGATTGCTAAAAGCAAAAGAGCATATTAAAGCAATGATGGATGTTTCGCGTGATGCAGGACTTTGGGAATGGGAATGGCTTGGGCCGTCGAACATAGGAGGCCGTATCAGAACAATACTTCCCGACCCCAATAATCCGAACACTATCTGGTTAGGTTCGGCAGGCGGAGGCATATGGAAAACTACCGACGGAGGAAGTTCATGGTCGTCAGTTGGCGATTTCATCCCGACACTATCCGTTAGTTCTCTCGTGTTCGACCCTTCTTCAACCAATATTATTTATGCTGCCACCGGCGAGGGTTTTGGAAATATTGATGCACTTCCGGGTGCCGGAATATTAAAAAGTACCGACGGAGGAGTAACATGGAATCAGCTTGCAAGCACCAATATTGATGATTTTAAATATGTGAACCGTCTTGCGGCACATCCCGATCCCGACAGCTCCGGAGTTCTTTATGCCGTAACAAGTGCCTGTAAGGTTTTTAAAACAGAAAACGGTGGAGATACATGGGATTTAAAATTAATTACCAATTCCGCAGCTTTTGATGTAAAAATTAACCCTAATGATCCGAGCAAAGTTATTGTCGGATGCCGGTATGATGTTTACCTTTCAACAGATTACGGAGAAACCTGGCACAGGCAAAATACCGGTGCAGCAAATAAACTTCCTCAATACGTAGGCAGGTGCGAGGCAACTTTCTGTCCGTCGAATCCAAGCAAAATATATGTGGCAATGTCAAGAGACAGTGGTGAAATCTGGCGCTCTACCGATAATGGAACAACATGGGCTCGTATGAACAGAGGGACTCATTATATGAGTAATCAGGGTTGGTATAATAATGCCATTTGGGTAAACCCTCAAAATAGTAACTATCTTGTGGTCGGAGGTATTAACCTTTGGCGAAGTACCGACGGCGGTGCAACTCTTACAAAAATAAGCGACTGGCGTGATTTCCATAACAACAGCAGTGCCAATTCTGCTCATTCCGATCAACATGCAATTGTCAATGCAAGCAATTACGATCAGTCAACCAATCCCGTTGTTTATATTGGAAATGACGGGGGAATTCAGAAAGCCGGTAATATATGGACGGTTACGGAAAATTCGGGATGGGAAAACCTTGCAAATCCTTCTTTGGGAATTACGCAGTTTTACGGTGGAGCGGCAGCCCCCGACGGAAGCATTATTATAGGCGGAACACAGGATAATGATAAACTCAGGTACAGAAGCAGTGGAGCCTGGAGCGGCCCGGATAACTGGTTTCAGGCGATGACCGGTGATGGTGGTTACGCGGCTATAAATTATAACGATTTAAATATTCATTACGGTGAATATGTATTTCTGACAATACTGAAAAGCACAGACGGGGGCGATAGTTATTCCGCTTCTTATAACGGCATTGCCGACCGAGGCAATCCGTTAAGGGCTTTATTTATAGCCCCTTTTAGTATGGATCCCAACGACCCGACCATACTTGTAGCAGGTGGTTCCAGAATATGGAGAACAACAAACTCTGCTGATACCTGGCAGGAAATTCGTGCAGAAATAGGCAGTTTTATTCATAATAACGACACCATATATTATAAATGTAGTGCCATTGATATAGATGACGGTAATTCGCAATTGATTTGGGTTGGTTATACCAACGGTCATGTTGCATATACCGATGATGCAGGATCAACATGGCACAGGGTAGATAATAACGGAATTGGTATTCCGGACAGGTATATTACCGATATAGCCATTAACCCAAATAATCCTTCGCAAGTGTTTGTTACCACGGGTGGATATAATGCAGATAATGTGTGGTTTTCGGATGATGCAGGGGTAACATGGAACAACCGAAGTGGCAATGCACCAAACAACCTCCCTTCTATTCAGGTAAATACCGTACGGTTTCATCCTTCAAACTCCAATTGGGTTTATATTGGAACCGACATGGGTGTTTTTGCGTCACAAGACCAGGGGCAAACCTGGAGTGTAGTAACCAATACCAATGCTGCAAACGGTAATGAAGGCCCGGCAAACACAGAAGTATCGGAACTTTTCTGGCAGGGTGACGAATTCCTTATTGCTGCAACTCACGGACGGGGAATGTTTCGGACGGCAGGCCCCCCACTCATAATTTATGTTGATGCCAATGCCGCACCGGGTGGTAACGGCAGTCAGGCACACCCGTTTAAAACAGTGGCCGAAGCTGTGGCGGTTGCAGGTCCCGGAGCAACCATTTCAATAGAATCCGGAACATACAACGAATCGGAAATCATCACCTTTCAGAATGAGGGATATATTATTGTTACCAATGGTAGCGTAGTTATAGAATAGAGGGAATATTAACAGCAGGGATTTTGTTTTCGGGCGGGTATATTGATTTAGCAATAATCATTATATTTGCCTGATATTTACCTGCAATGAATAAGTGGAAAACCATAATTGTTCTGTTAATACTTTTTCCCGGAATCACTTTTGCCGATTCGCTGGTACGTCTTGACAGTCTGCAAAAGCAACTTAATTTGGAACACGGGATAGAAAAGGCAAAGACACTGATACTAATGTCGGAAACGGTGCGCTCCATCTCTTATACCGACTGTATCAACTATGGAATGCAGGCCATCGAAATTGCAAAAAATGAACACAACAAAAACATTGAAGGGGAGGCATACAAATCTCTCGGTGTAAGTTGCTATTATCTCGGCGATCTTCAACAGGCACACGATTATTTCAAAAAAGGGCTGGAAGCATTTCGGCAGTCAAATAATTTGCAAGGTGTTTCAAACTGCCTGAACAATATGGGGTTGCTTTACGAAGAGTGGTCGGTTTTCGATTCCGCATACAGCTATTACAAACAATCGCTGGCATTGGAAGAACAACTGGGAAATAAAAAAGGAATGGCCCTCTCGCTTATCAATATGGGTAATATCGGTTATTACCGTAAAAACTATAAGCAGTCGCTCGACAATTATTACCGTGCCATGCTGCTGTTTCATCAGGGAGGAGATATTGAAGGGGAAGGGAGAGCCTGCAATAATCTGGGAATTATCTACTGGTTAATGAAAAAGCCCGACAAAGGCAATGAATATTATATGCTGGCCGAAGAACTCTTTAAAAAAGCAAAAGATTACCGCGGTCTTGCCCGTACTTATGTAAATCTGGCCGAACTTTATTCAAAAGGATATAAAAAGTACAAAACGGCACTGGATTATTACAACAAAGCTCTTGACCTGAAAAAGAAACTGGATGAAAAAGAGGGTATTGCTTTAATATATAACGACCTGGGAGCTTTATATGCAGACATGGAAGATACCGAAACCGCAGCTTCTTATTTTGAGAAGTCATTGGAATTGTACAAAAAACTCAACAGCAAAAAAGGAATTGTAATGGTTTTGTACAATTACGGCAAACTGTACCATCTTGAACACAAACTCAAGGACGCCATTAAAAATTTTAATTTAAGTCTCAATATGGCCAAAGAGATAGGCTATGTAGATTATTATAAAGACAATTATGAAAGTCTTTTCAGGTGTTATGCCGAATTGGGTGAAGTCGATTCTTTTAATTACTATTTCAAGCAGTATAAAGCCATTGAAGACAGCCTGTCGGACAAACTCCGGGACGCACAAATCAGACAAATAGAGGCAAAGTATCAGGTGGATGAGTTGTTAAAGCAAAAAGAAAACATAGAGAAGCAAAAATTGGAAAGCGAACAAAAATTACGCAAATACCGCCTTATTTTAACCGGTGTTGCAGGGGCTTTAATCTTGTTGATCATCACTTATTTGGTAATAGTAAATATCAACAGGACGGCAAAACGGGACAAATGATTATGAGGTGCTAAACCGGCTTGCAAACGATTTAACAAAAGGATTATCCCGTATTTAAATTTATTCTACCTTAGCGCTCTATTTAAAATGAAAAAACAGGTTACCATAAAAGATATTGCCGATAAACTGAATATTTCGGTTTCAACGGTTTCCCGGGCTTTAAAAGATCACCCCGACATAAGCCTTAAGACCCGAGAGGCAGTTAAGGAGCTGGCAAAACTGCTTGGCTATCGTCCCAACCGCATTGCCCTGAATCTGAAAAACAGCAAAACCAATACAATCGGTTTATTGATTCCCGAAACACAACACTATTTCTTTTCTACTATTATCAACGGAATTGAAGAGGTGTGTTACGAAAACAATTACAATGTAATGGTGTTTCAGTCCAATGAATCGTTTATGCGCGAAGTGTTGAATACACAGGCTCTGATATCGAACCGAGTTGACGGAATACTGGCCTCATTTTCAAAAGATACGCACGATTTCTCGCATTTCAGGCAGATTATCGAAGATGAAATACCGCTTGTTTTTTACGACCGTATTATAAAAGATCTGCATGCCGATACGGTTTCGGTGGACGATTTTCACGGTGCTTACGATGCAGTGAACCATTTAATAGAAAAAGGTTGCCGTCGTATTGCCATCTATTCGGCACCGCAGCATCTGATTATCGGGCAAAACCGCTTGGAAGGCTATAAGAAAGCTTTGGAAGACAATGGTATTGGGTTTACAAACGATTTGGTCTATTCGTGCGATACCTACGACGATTCCATCAAAATTTCACGAAGTGTTCTGCGCAAAAAAGACCGCCCCGACGGGATTTTTGCCGTAAACGATATCAGTGCCCTTGGTGCCATGAAAATTGCAAAACAACTTGGAATTAACATCCCTGAAGAGTTAAAAGTTGCCGGATTTGAAAACAGCGTAAGCTCATATCTGTGCGATCCGGAGCTTACCACGGTAGATCAATATGGTTTTGAACTTGGTAAAGAGGCAGCAAAACTGTTGCTGAAACGGATTAATGGCAGCACCTTTGATTATACACCCGAACATATTGTCATAAAAACCCGTCTTATCCCGAGAGGAACCACATGAGTGGAAAATGGCAATAATACAATGTTTGGAAATTTTTTCCGATAGTTTTATAATTTCTTCGCAAACGTTTTAGATTTGAAATATGCAGGGAGCACATTAGTTAATCTATTGTTTTTCATAAAGAAATCTATTAAAAAAGTTGACGGTTAAAATAAAATCCGGACTTTTACACTGTGAAAAAGAAAGAATTCGTTCTAAAAAATTATTTCGTGTAATGGCGGAATAAATTCTCCCTGTAAGCGAAAGTACTATTGCTTTCACTTGTGAAGAGATAAGCTGTAATTGTCCATTCAAAAAAACCTGCCTTCCGGCAGGTTTTTTTGTTTGTAGTAATGGGATTTCTTAGTTCACTATGAATTTCCGGCTTTCAATACGGTTTTCTGTTTTTACCACCAAAAAATACATCCCTTTGGGCAACCTGCTTACATCAACATTCCACCGCATTTCATCCTGAAGTGTTTTACCCTTAAAGAGTGTTTCTTTCAGAACCCCCGCAAGAGAATAAATATTGACCGTAACATCTGTTTGTCCTTCCGTTTGCAGCGAAACAGTCATCCGGTCGCCGGCAGGATTGGGATACAACTCTGTTTCATAATTTATTTCCGGTTTTTCTTTTACTCCTACCCACGGTACATCAATGTATTTTGATGCATACAGATGATATTCACCCGGAGCGAGAGAAACGGATTCCGAAGGATTGGAAACAACGATGGAATCGCCGGTGAGCAGGTCGTACCAGGTTCCTGCCGATTGAAATTCGGGATTAATGCTTCCCTGCGTAACACCGAAATTACCGATAATGGTAACATTCATATCATCGCTGTTAAGGTGTATGGATTTCAGATCTCCCGATACCGAAAGTTGATAATCTGAAGTACTGAAAACAGGCTCGGTCTGTTTCAGGTAATTAAGGGCGGCATAAACCGAATAGAGACTGTAACGGTTAACATTGTAATAATAATCCCAGCGGACTGGTTTGGGGTGCGTACGGCAACCCTCGTCAATGCTGCCGTCTTCACAACGGTTGATGCTGAAATCGTATCCCAGTTCTCCGAATTGCCATATCATTTTCGGCCCCGGAACCGGAATAAAAAATACGGCGGCCATTTCATTGCGTTTCAATGCAGTATTCAGGTCTTTTATGTTGTAGCCTCCCGAGGAATTTCCATATTGAAGGTTTTTATACATCAGCCTCTCTTCGTCGTGGCTTTCCATGTACCCCATTACTCCCGGTTTGCTCCAGCCTCTTTGTTTATACGAAATCCATGAAAAATCGGAGTTGTCAGTCCAACCCATGGTAGCTTCGTTGTAGTTGTAATTTGAATTACCCCAAATCATCATTCCGTAATTGGCCAGTACTTTTTCTTCCGAATTGGCCGTAAAATGTTCCAGAATAACATAAGCGTCAGGTTTAAAAGCCCAAATGGAATCGGCCATCCTTTTCAATATGTTAATTCTCGACTGGTCGTAACCCCAGCCGTCGCCGGGCGTATTTGTAAATCCTTTTGTAAAATCGAACCTGAAACCGTCAATTTTATATTCCGACATCCAGTATCTGTTCACACTGTCCACAAAATTTTTGGTATCCTGACTTTCGTGGTTAAAATCATTTCCCCAACTGTAAGTGGGATTGGGCGAAGTAACGTTAAACCAGGGATTGTCGGGGGCAGGCCTGTTGTTTGCTGCATCCCAGTAAAGCATGGCCAGCGGACAGGTACCGTAAGCATGGTTCAATACCATATCCATAATTACGGCTATTCCGTTGCTGTGACAGGAATCAACAAAAGCCTTAAAGGTATTTTTCGGCCCGTAATATTTATCGGGAGCAAAATAGTAATTGGGATTGTAGCCCCAGCTGATATTGCCTTCAAATTCACTTACCGGCATCAGCTCAATGGCGGTAACGCCAAGGTGTTTCAAATAGGAAAGGGTATCAATCAGGCTGTTAAAGGTGTGTTCTTCGGTAAAATCCCTAACCAGTAACTCATACACCACCAGTTTGTTTTTATCGGGAGGAGTAAAATTTGTAACCTTCCAGTTATAGGGTTGTTGTGCCGTTTGCAACACAGTGGCTATGCCGGTTGTTTTTCCCGTTGGATAGGCAATCAGGTCCGGATAAGTACTGTTATCAATGTATTTATCGTTCCAGGGGTCGCTTACCTTGTCGGCATAAGGGTCGCCGATGCGGATACTTCCGTCAACCAGATATTGGAATACATACTCTTTTCCGGATTCCAGTCCGTTAATTTCCACCCAGAAACGGGTACTGTCGGGTGTTATGTTGGTATAGTGGTTTTCATTCACTTCCCAGTTATTAAAATCGCCGATGACAAAAACATAGCTTTTACCGGGTGCGTACAGGCTCAGAATTACACTTGTATCACTGATGTAATTAATACCGTCAACCATTCCCGCGGGAAGTTCGGCAACAGTGGGTTGGGGCCGCACAAAATAGCTTACCGAATCGGAGGCGGTACCTTCGCTACCGTAAGCAACGGCTATTATCCAGTGTTTACCGTATTCAACAGCCTGACGGTCGGCATAGAAGGAGTTTTCCGTAGTCGAAAGAATCAGGTCGTCATCTATGTACAAATATGTGGAATCGGCACCGGTACTGTTTCCTTCGATATGAACGGTGTCGCCAAACTCAACTATGAGCGGTTGTTGTTCCGGCAATGTTATCTGAACATTGACACCTTGCTGGTAAACATCGTAAAAGATGTCGCCGCCGTCGGAATCCCTACCGGTAACCGAGCCGTCGGTATTGCGGAAAACAAAAGCGAGTTTCAGAACGGTTTCACCGGCATTTACACCGTAGTATTCGTTAATACTTGGGGTAATATCCAATTGCCAGAGGTCGCCTCCGAGGTGGGTCATTTTACATTCGGGAATGTTTTGGTTCCAGCCGGCTTTTACGTGTTTCCAGTCGGAACCCGAAGAGCTTTCGTTGGTAATGACACCCGTATGGGCATACACATCACCCGTGTATCCCGCCAGGCCGCCGTCGCCCTGCGAAGCGTCAAAGGTAATGGTTACCGCATCGGTTTGAGTAGGAAACGGAGGATCGGCCGTAATCAGTTGCGCACCGGCATAAAAATAAAGAGCAAAAATAAAATTAAGTGTCAGGAATAATTTTTTCATCGAAATATGTTTTCAGAATTTAACTGTACAAAAATAACCATAATAACAGGGCTGTTTACGAATAAAGACTATTGATTGACAAATATTTGTTAACGGTTATTATGCTTGCGGCGAAATGGAGTTGCAATCGTTTGTGAGAAGGTTTGGATGTAGTATTTTGGATGTATTATGTTTTATGTAATATGTTTTATGTGGGATTTTGGATGTATGATTTTGGATGTATTATGTTTTATGTGATATTTTGGATGCGGGATTAGAAATCGGATTTCCAATGGTTAATCAATTAATCTTCAATCGAACGTATTTTTAATGTATGATGTTTGAACTGATTGTAAGACACTTTTTTCTTGACTCTTTTTCTTTTTTCTGATGACAACTCAGGATTCATGAAAATAAACCCGTTTTACCCTGCGGGAAATACGGCTGAGGATTTCATAAGGGATGGTTTTCGCAGCGGCAGCTATCTCTTCAACAGGATGTTCGGCATCAAATATTATAACCGAATCGCCTTCGGCAGCCTGTACGCCGGTAAGGTCTGTCATGCACATATCCATACAAATATCGCCTATTACCGGTACGCCAGTTCCGTTTACATACAACTTTAGCTTTCCGTTACTCAGCAGGCGGGGAATACCGTCGGCATAACCTATGGAAACCACTCCGACGGTCATGTCGTTTGCGGCTTTAAAACTGCGGTTATAACCCACTGTTTCTCCTTTTTTTATTTTTCTGATTTGGGTTATTTCCGATTTTAAGGTGGTTACCGGACGAAGCTGTTTTTCTCCTTTTATTCCGATACCATACAATCCGATTCCTATTCGAACCATATCGAAATGTGCTTCGGGAAACCGCAATATTCCGGCAGAATTCAATATGTGCATCATAACCGGATGGTCTGCCGCTTTCCTTATTTTGTCTGCCATGGCTTTAAAACGGCTGATTTGTTCATTAGTAAAATCGTCCAGTTCCGGTTTGTCGCTACCTGCAAGATGTGAAAATACCGACTGAACATAAATCAACGGATTATTGTATAATCGTTTTATCAATTCGTCCACTTCATCCTCTACAAATCCCAGACGGTTCATTCCCGTGTCGAGTTTTATATGAACTTTCACCGGTTTGTTTTCGGGAAGTGCATTTCTGCCGATGGCATTTTCCAGCATGGCAAGGGTTCTGAAACTGAAAAGCTCCGGTTCCAACTGATGTTTAATCATTAAATCAAAAGCATGTTCTTCGGGACTCATCACCATAATGGGCAACGAAATGCCGGCTTTACGTAAGGAGACACCTTCGTCCACATAGGCCACTGCAAGGTAATCGGCCTGATGATACTGCAACACATTGGCTATTTCAAAACTGCCGCTGCCGTAAGAAAAGGCTTTTACCATGGCCATTACCTTTGTACCCGGTTTCAGCTTAGACCGGAAAAAATTATAGTTGTGCACCAAAGCAGTCAGGTTTATTTCCATAACGGTTTCGTGAACTTTTTGCTGCATATACCTGCTGATGCGTTCAAACTCAAAAACTCTGGCCCCTTTTAAGAGTACAGCCTGATTTTGCAATGTTGCCAGAGGAAATCCGGTTAAAAATTCGGAAGTATCGGGGAAGAAACTTTTTTCGATATTGAACTTATCGGCATGTTTGGAAATGTCGGGGCCAATGCCTATCAGACGGTTGATATTCTTTTTTTCCAACAGATTTGCCACCTCTGTATAGAGTTCCATTTTATTCCTGCCGCTTTGTAAAATGTCGGAAAGGATTACGGTCTTCTCCTTGTGCTGATTTTGCTGATTCAAAAAGTCGAGGGCGATGCTCAACGAGTTAAAGTCGGAATTGTATGAGTCGTTGATAATGGTGCAATTATTAATTCCCTCTTTTTGCTCCAACCGCATGGCAATGGGCATAAGAGACTTTATTCTGTTGCTTATGGTTTCCTGCGGATAACCCATTGCAAGCATCAACGACCAGCAGTGAATGGCATTTTCGATGGAACCTCTGTCAATAAAAGGAATTTGAATCGCAATTTCTTTTTCGTTAAACAGTGCCGAAATACGGGTGCTTCCCGACTCCGGTTCCACATTGATGATTTGCAGATTGTTGTCGCTGCTTTTCCCCCAAGTGAACGTTTTAATCCGCTCCAACAATCCCGACCTGATCACCACTTCCCGTATCTCATTCTGATCGCTGTTGTAAATCAGCGTTTTTACTTTTGTAAACAGTTTCAGTTTTTCGCCGGTTTTTTGTATTGTACTGATAAAATTTTCGGCATGTGCTTCACCGATATTTGTAAAAATACCGTAGTCGGGATTGATAATAGCCTGCAGGTTATCCATTTCGTTGGGTTCTGAAATGCCCGCCTCAAAAATTCCCAGCTCATGATCTTCGGTCATCTGCCAAACCGAAAGAGGTACCCCGATTTGCGAGTTGTAGCTTTTCGGACTCCGGATAATTTTCTTGTCAGGACTCATGAGCTGGTACAGCCACTCTTTAACCACCGTTTTTCCGTTGCTTCCCGTAATGGCAATCACCGGATAAGAGAATTGGCTTCTATGGAAGGCGGCCAGTTTTTGAAGCGCGGCAAGTGTATTATCAACAACAAAAAACAGGGCTTCCGGATAATCACGGACTGAAATTTTACCATTGTTGACCGTAAAAGCCCGCACTCCTTTTTTGTACAGCTCATCTATGTATTTGTGGCCGTCGTTTTGTTTGGTGACAAGGGCAAAAAAGAGACAGTTTTCGGCACTTATCAGCCTGCGGCTGTCAATCAGGATATCTTTTATGTCAACCGGAGCATCAACCTGGCCGGTAAGTTCTGCATCCATAACTTGTGCCAACTGCTGCGCACGGTATTTTGCATGTTTCATTTTAGTCCAATACTTCTTTCAAATCATCCGGAATATCCTCTTTGTCATTTTCGTATGGTTCGTGTTCCGGTTTTATGTCCGGTCCCAAAGGATTTTCGTTCATTTTTTCATATGCCAGACGATTTCTGTAAATATCCAGTGCCAAATAGATTGCCTGGCGCATCGATTCGAAAGAGGCTATATTTTTACCGGCAATATCATAGGCGGTTCCGTGGTCGGGCGAAGTGCGGACAATGGGCAGTCCGGCGGTGAAATTAACTCCGGTGTTCATGGAAAGGATTTTAAACGGAACCAATCCCTGATCGTGGTACATGGCAAGTATGGCATCGTATTTTTTGTACTCTCCCGAGCCGAAGAATCCATCGGCGGGGAAAGGTCCGTACACCAGTTCTCCGTGTTTTTTGGCCTTAATGATAGCAGGATGGATAACACGCAAATCTTCATCACCGATAAGTCCGTTGTCTCCCGCATGCGGGTTGAGTCCCAATACGGCAATCTTAGGTGCATTGATGAGAAAATCCTGTTGCAACGATTTTTTTAAAACAGCCAGCTTGGCCGTAATCAGTTTTTCGTTCAAAATACCGGAAACATCTTTTACGGGAACGTGGCCCGTTACGGTAGCGATGCGCAAATCGCCGCTAATCATAAACATTAAAACATCTCCGGTTTGGAAGCGGTTGGCAAGGTATTCGGTATGTCCGGGAAAGTTAAACTTTTCCGATTGAATATTTTGTTTGTTAATAGGTGCCGTAACCAATACGTCCACCTTTTTCTCTTTCAGGTCGGAAATGGCACGTTCCAACGCCAGAAAAGCAAGGTTCCCCGCCTGCTGTGTGGCATTACCGTATTCAATTTTTATTTCCTCGGCACTTATATTGATAATGTTGGCCTGCTTGGTCATGGCCTGCCGGGGATCTTTAATGATATTATAGTTAAAGTCATTGAAATTCATATTCTTTCGGTGGTATCCCACCACCTTCGACAGGCCGTAAACAATGGGTGTAAACAGTTCGTAAAGCCGGTTGTCTCTTATGGCTTTTATGATTATTTCATAATTAATACCGTTTACATCACCGTGGGTTATGGCAACTTTAATTTTCTCATTTCTTTTCCCGAAAGCGTTCATCTTTTAACCTTTCAAATTATTATTTTTTACAATATCCGCTTTTCACATCTGGCAGTTGATGCTGCAAAGGTAGTGTAAAGACCCGTATAAAGGTTGTTGTTTTAATTGGTTTTAAACTTATACTTTACCTCCGAAAGATCTTTGTTTGCCTTGACAATTTTTTGTTTCAGACCTTCCTTATACGCAACTAATTTTTGCATTATTTCATCGTTTTCCGAAGCCAGAATTTGTGTGGCAAGAATTGCTGCGTTCAGGCTTCCGTTGATGCCTACCGTGGCTACCGGTATTCCGGGTGGCATCTGAACTATTGCCAACAGTGCATCCATGCCGTCCAACGTGGCGTTTATGGGAACTCCGATAACCGGTAGCGGTGTCATGGCGGCAATAACCCCGGGC
The DNA here is from genome assembly GCA_027022105.1 of Bacteroidales bacterium. Classification (GTDB taxonomy): domain Bacteria; phylum Bacteroidota; class Bacteroidia; order Bacteroidales; family F082; genus Sulfidibacterium. The sequence goes on from JALVZH010000018.1 coordinate 41,027, forward strand.
AGGTGGGCGGCCATGCCTGCTCCCGCAATAATTACTTTGATACCGCGGCCGGCAGCACCTTTGGCAAAAACTTCAACCTCCTCCGGCGTACGGTGCGCCGACAGGGCGTTTATCTCGAACGGGATTTCCATTTCATCGAAAAATTGAGCTGCTTTTTCCATTACTTTCAGGTCGGAAGTACTGCCCATGATAATACTAACAATAGGTTGCATATTAAAACTGTTTTCCGGCAAAGGTACGTTAATTTTTTCTTTGGGGTGAGTGGTGGTTTGAGGGTGGGAAGTTGGAAGTCAGAAGTTGGAAGCCAGAAGTTGGAAGTCAGAAGTCGGAAGTTGGAAGTTGGAAGCCAGAAGTTGGAAGTTGATGTAAGATATCCGATATCGGATGTTAGATTTTAGAATAGTTGAAATGTGGCAGGGATGGGAGCGGCAGCCCGAGGACTACAGCGGACAGTAGATTGCGATGCCTGAAGGCATGCAACTACGAGCCCGCCCGGCCGCCCAAATAAGTAGTAAATCAAATATAATCCGTAGATAACATTCTATTTAAAATCAAAAATAAATTCTGAATAAAAACATCGGGTAAAATCCCTGCTGGTAATCTATTACAAACTCTTTTGACTTGGGATCCCATACCTGTTGAAATACGTTTTTATGATTGGTTAGGTTCTGAATTTCAAGAGCAAATTCCTGGTCTGTTTTGCCCATGTTCATCCGGAATGATATTTTTAAGTCAATTCTGAAATAATCTTTATGTCGTTGGGAAAATGCGAGGTTTTCGATATAAACGGGTTGGTATTGCTCTTTGGAAGCCTCTTCGTCCACGGGCGTATAAGGTTTCCCTCCTGCAAATACACCTTTCAAATCAATATTCAAAATGTTGTTTTTCAATAGAAAACGGTAACCCCCCAAAACATTAATCACATACCTGTTGTCGAATGCAGTAGGATGTTCCTTCCCATTGTACCCTTTGTATAATGAACGGAAAAGAGAGACGTTTGATAAAAGATAATAATTGTTTTTGAAGAATTTTTCCAGTGTAAACTCAATTCCGTAGTTGGTACCTGTTCCTTTGTTTACCAAGCTGTCGTAAAGATTCATATGGAAATATGCACCTTCGTTTAAAACCGAATAATCGGGACTGTTTTCCCTGACCGGAACATCATACAACTTTTGGTAATAAACCTCCGTTTTAAATCTCCACCGTTTTCCAATCATCTGTTGGTAGCCCAAAACAAACTGGTTGCTTTTGGTAAAATCAAGATTCCGGTTCGTATAATCTATTGTTCCGTCAGGCAGTTCGGTTCTCACAAAATAGAGAATTTTCGGTTGTGTTTGCGACAACAGTCCGTATCCTAAACTCAATGTTTTGCCGGGTAAAAACCGCCATTCCAACCCAGCACGGGGTTCAACCGATTTGCTGCCGTTGAGGCCGAAATACTGAAAATGCAAACCTCCATTTATATTAAAATTATCAGAAAAGTTATGTTTCCATTGCGAAAAAGCCTGATAGAGCCCGATATTGCCGCTGACATCGGTATTTCTGAAAAAATCATCCGTTTCGTTGCGGTAAACACTGTCAATGTATGCTACTTTATACAGTTCCAGAATGATTCCGCCCGTAATAACATCTTTTGCAGAAAATTTATGCGTCAATTTAGATGAAAACCCGTAGGTAACTTCCGAATTTGCCGACCTGTAAAACTGCCTTTTGATTTTATCTTCCCCTATAAGTGAATCAACCGATGTGGTTGTGCGGGTTCCCGAGATATAAATACTGTTTTTTAACTTGGTTTTTTTGTTTATAAAAAAGAGATTTGACAGTCCGGCCACACCCATATCCGAACCGAAATCGGTGTCTGTTCCCGAAAGCCCGTAACTGAATTCATCGTCATCTTTCAAACTGTCCCATAATTGTATGAAACTTAAACCGCCTATTCCGAAAAGCGTCCATCTGCCTGTTTTTAAAGTTGGCACATCAATTTTAAAGGTGAAATCCTGGTATTGCGGCACCGAACTGCCTCCCATTGATTTAATACCGAGTGCATTTAAAACGGCAAGGGTTGAATACCTGTAATCGGCCAGAAAAGAAGCGTTGCTTTTTTTTGAAAAAGGGCCTTCGGCACCAAGTTCGAAACCGTTAAAGCCAATCTGTCCCACAAATTCGTATTTTTCATTATTTCCGCTTCTCATATTAAGATCGAAAGCACCGGAAAGTGCATTTCCGTATTCTGCCGGAAAGGCTCCTGTAAAAAAGTCGGAATTGGATAAAAGATTGTTGTTAAGTATTGTTACCGGCCCGCCGGTGGTTCCGGTAGCTGCAAAATGATTGGGATTGGGAATGTGAACCCCTTCCAGTTTCCAAAGAAGCCCCATGGGCGAGTTTCCTCTGATAATGATATCATTACGTGAGTCGCCCGCACTCATTACCCCGGCATAGTTTTGAACCATCCGCGAAGGGTCTCCCAAAGTGCCTGCATACATTTGTGTCTCTTTTGGTGTAAACATTACGGCACTGACAGCAGCCATCTCATTCATCGGTTTTTCCCTGCGAATTTTTGCCTTTATGACGGCTTCTTTAATTTTCAAAACCTTCTCCTGCATTTTGATATCCAGCACTATTTCTTTTCCCGCAAATAAATCAAGCCCGGAAATAATTTTATCCTTATATCCAACATAACTGATCTTGAGCGTGTAAGAACCCAAAGGTAGATTTTCCAGTTTAAAACCTCCGTCGTTACCGGTTACGGTTCCTTTTAGGGGGTTGCTCCCCACAATCATTACCGTTGCCCCCGGCAAAGGCATTTCGGTTATTTCATCCGTTACAATTCCCCTAATAGTTTGTTTTGATTGTCCCGACAGCATTCCGGAAACAAATATTAAAAGAATCAGAAGCCAAAAAACAGGTTTGAAAAAGACAGAATAATTCATAATAAAATTGTTTTGTTATCGGTTTAATAAACGATGCGGATCATTTTTTCCGACAACAAAATTAGTTTGTCATACTAAGCAGATAGAAATTAAGTGACAGGGTGACGGATTTTGTTACCAAAAGTCATTATTTCACATTTATGTTACGAATAGCATTCATAACATATTTTTCGTTGGAACGCGACACAGGCACCTTAACGGTCTCATCCTCTAAAATTAATGAGATATTTCTGGCATTACCGGAAGCGCCTTTCACTTTGTTTATGTTTACAATGTACGAGCGATGACATCTTATAAAACAGGGAAAATTTTGTAATACATTTTCTACATTCTTCATAGCGACCCTTGAAATTTTGTATGAATAGCCGTTGTTCCCCTTCAGGTAAAATGAAGAATAGTTTCCATCGGCTTTAACAAACAATATATTATCAGTTTCCGTTTCAAAGCTGTCCGATTGCACCTGCGATTCGATTCTGATTTTGTCCGTGGTCCTGCTGCCGGCATTTTTATTGAATTTTTCCTTAATTAGTGCTGTGGTTTTTTCAGCCGTTTTTCTGTTTTCTTTCAACAATTTGCTTTCCGAATATATCAGATATCCAACTACAGGGAAAATGCCAATGGAAAGCGTATATAAAAGCACCGTTACAATATCAGGTTGAGGATCGGTTGTAACACCGGCTATTTTGATATAATAATAATTCGCTATTGAAATCAAAACTATATTCAGTATTGAAACCGCTAAGGTATGTTTCAGTTTCCACTGATTTTTATCGAGAAGTTTTCCGGGAATAAAGTGAATTACAAGTGACAGCAATATCATTACCACGAAAGTAACGATTCCGAAACCGGCAATATAAAAGAAAGGGATTTGTTCTCCTTCATAAACTTTAAAAGGTCTGAAAACAAGCAGAAATATGAAAATAAAAAACCCGAACAGGGCAGGCAATCCGAAAATATTTTCAACAGAGTCGAAAGGCGGATAGGGTTTGTTCCAATATTTCAGAATTTTTTGAAGCATTTAAAATTATTTCTGCTAAATATTTTATACTCAATGTAACCACGTTAACTTTAAACAACTTTATTTTTAACCTTTAATCTGTTTCTTACAATTTCATTGATTTTTTCAATGGGAATGCGTTCCTGCTGCATGGTATCGCGTTCGCGGATGGTAACCGTGTTGTTTTGCAGGGTTTCGTGGTCAACGGTTACGCAATAAGGTGTTCCTATGGCATCGTGACGGCGGTACCGTTTGCCTATGGTGTCTTTCTCTTCGTAAAAGCACATGAAATCCTCTTTCAGTCCGTCCATAATTTCCCGTGCTTTTTCGGGCAGTCCGTCTTTTTTGGTCAGAGGGAATACGGCCACTTTGTAGGGTGCAAGGAAGGGCGGAAGTTTCATTACCACACGTTGCGAGCCGTCGTCCAGTTTCTCTTCGGTGTAGGCATGGCTCAGCATGGCAAGGAACATCCTGTCGAGGCCGATGGAGGTTTCTACCACATACGGTACGTAGCTTTCGTTTACTTCCGAATCGAAATAGCGCAGTTTTTTGCCTGAGAATTTTTCGTGAGCGCTCAGGTCGAAATCGGTACGCGAATGAATGCCTTCCAACTCTTTAAATCCCATGGGAAATTCGAACTCGATGTCGGCGGCGGCATTGGCATAATGCGCCAGCTTGTCGTGGTCGTGAAAACGGAACTTGGAAGCGGGAATGCCTGTGGAAAGGTGCCATTTCATGCGTTCCTCTTTCCAATAGTTGTACCATTCCATTTCGGTTCCGGGGCGCACAAAGAACTGCATTTCCATCTGTTCGAATTCGCGCATGCGGAAGATAAACTGCCGTGCCACAATTTCGTTGCGGAATGCTTTTCCGGTTTGGGCAATACCAAAGGGAATTTTCATCCTTCCCGTTTTCTGAACATTGAGGTAGTTGACAAAAATACCCTGTGCCGTTTCGGGGCGGAGATAAATTTCGGTAGCTCCCTCGGCGGTGGAACCCATTTGTGTTGAAAACATCAGGTTGAACTGCCGTACTTCCGTCCAGTTTTTCGAACCGGTAAGGGGGTCTGCTATTTCAAGGTCTTCGATAAGCTGTTTTATGGCAGCCATGTCGTTGTTGTCCATGGCCGGATAGAGCCTGTTTTTGATGTCCTCAATCTTTTTTGTGTTGGCCAATACCCGCGGGTTGGTATCGCGGAATTGCTGCTCGTCAAAGGCATCGCCAAACCGTTTTTTTGCTTTGGTTATCTCTTTGTTTATCTTGCCTTCAATTTTGGCAATGTAATCTTCCACCAACACGTCGGCACGGTATCTTTTTTTGGAATCCTTGTTGTCAATCAAAGGGTCGTTAAAAGCATCCACATGTCCCGAAGCTTTCCAAACCGTGGGATGCATAAATATTGCCGCGTCAATAC
>JALVZH010000019.1:0-2054 GCA_027022105.1 Bacteroidales bacterium
AGATATACGTCAGCGCAAAAGGTTTGTACAGATTTTTCAGGCTTATTCTCAATAACAGCAATACATTTCATTTCTCAAAAGCTTACACTTTTTTGTTAATCTCGGATAAAACAACAAAAGAGGCTGCCAAGCCGGCAACCTCTTTTGTTTAAATATTAGCTTTAGCTCTTATTTTTCCAACGCTTCATCGCTGGGTGTTCCGTATTTAATAAAATCAATAATGTAAAGGATAAGGCCGGTTGTCAAAACGGTAGCTCCCATAATGAGTACCCAGAAATGAACTTTTATTTCATTCTGTACATCACCGAAGTCGTATCCCAAAATTCTTTCCATATACACCTGAGCCACACCTGCTGCTGCAAAAGCGGCAACCATTGAGAACATACCAATATTAGACAACCAAAAGGCTGCTCTTCCGCGCGGGTGATCATACAATTTTCTTCCCGTAAGGTTAGGCAAAGCATAAGTTATCATGGCAAGCACAATCATGGCATAAGCACCCCAGAAAGCAAGGTGTCCGTGCATGGCTGTTACAAGGGTACCGTGGGTGTAAAGGTTGGTTTGAGGCAATGTATGAGCCAAACCGAGAACACCGGCACCCAAAAACGAAACAATGGCAGCGCCCAATGTCCAATATACAGCAAGTGCATTGGGGTGTTTTTTCTCTCCTTTGCGGTACATATTAACAGCCCACAGTGCCATGGCAAGGAAAGCCAGCGGCTCCATGGCCGAAAAGATTCCGCCTACGATGAGCCAGATTTTGTTTACACCAATGTAATAATAGTGGTGACCGGTTCCGAGAATCCCCGAAAGGAAAGTAAGGCCGATGACAACATAAAGCCATTTCTCGATAACCTCGCGGTCAACACCGGTAAGTTTGATAAGCAGGAAGGCAAGAATACCACCCATAATCAGTTCCCAAACACCTTCTACCCAGAGGTGAACAACCCACCAGCGGAAAAATGAATCGAGAACCTGCGAATCGAAAGAAATCATTCCGGGCAGATAGAAAAGCGCTGCACCGAGCAGACCTCCGAAAAGTACCCATGAGGTAGTTGTTTTCTTCTTTCCTTTTATAATTGTCATCAATAAAATAACAAGAAACAGGATAACATCAATGGCAACAAGCCAGTCGAGTTCGCGGGGAATTTCAAGGAATTTCCTTCCTTCCCAAATATTGAAGTGATAGCCGAGCAATGCGGCAACACCCACAAGTGCAAGAGCAATTAACTGAACATAAGCCAGTTTTACCGACCAAAGTTCGTTTTCGCTCTCTTCGGGGATAATGTAGTAAGCAGCACCCATAAAACCGGAAATCAACCATACAACCAATGTATTCAGGTGGACGGTATGTGCGGTATTAAAAGGAATTATTTCATGCAGTCCGTCGTAACCCAAACGTGCAAACCCCATAATAAACCCGTAGGTCAACTGGATTACGAGCAAAAGCATCGACAATGCAAAAAACCAATAGGCAACTTTTTGTGATTTATATTTCATAACTCTGTTCTTTTAAATTAGTGATTTTAATTTTTCATATTGTCTCTGGCCAACGGCGAGACTTTTCTGTCAACCTTCTCGAACCCGTTTAAATTAATCTCGCTCACCCATTTAAAAAAGGCAACAACGTCATTAGCCTCTTGTTCGGTCATGCCGTAGGCTACCATTTTACGGCCTCTCGGGGCCCAGGGAGTTTTCGACATCAAAACGGTTTTTACATAAACCTCTCCTCTTCTGTCGATTACATTGGTAAGTTCCGGCGCATAATAGGCACCTTCACCCATGATGGTATGACACCCCATACAATTGTTCTTTTCCCAGATGTGTTTGCCGCGTGCCACCTGTTCGGTCAGCTTGTCGGCATTGCTCTGGTCTTGTGATTTTGACAATGAGAACACAGTCAGCCCGATAAAGATAAAAAAGGTGACCAGTGAACCTGCCAAAAAAAATGTTTTCGCTTGTTTTTTTGATAACATAATTACAAGTTTTGGTTTACAATTTCTTTAATTTAATAAAAGACAAATTTGTCTTTTATTATGTGCAAATATAGCAAC
>JALVZH010000019.1:2064-3916 GCA_027022105.1 Bacteroidales bacterium
CATTCAGAATATCCATTACATTTTTCTCCAGATTTTCTTCAGAGGTATAAAATCCGCCTCCGGGACCTTTTCCCGAAGAAATAATACCGGCTTTTGAGAGTTTTTGAAGAATTTTTGCAATAAACGGTTGCGGCACTTCCAATGTTTCGGCTATTTTTTTGGAACCGTATTTTTTATTTACGGAACTGCTTTCCGCAAGAAACAATACGGCCCGTATGGCATATTTGGAAGCATTGGATAACATTCGGCTTTTTCTTAATCAATCTTTCGACATATCATATATAAAGAAAACCACGGTTAAAATACCGGCAGCAACAGCACCTTTCAATACCCAATCCATATAAGGCCAGCCCACATAGCTGCCTATGGAAGCTATTAATCCCAATTGTAGTGCGGTACCCAGTGCTATTTTTACTTTTTTCGACATATTTGATTTCAAAATGCAAAAATAGTTAATCTGATTTACATCAGGTTACCCTATAAAAACATTTCCCGCAATTGCCACGGCAACACCAAGCACAGCCGACATAACAGTAATGGGAATTATGGCCTTTTTGTCTTTGGGAGCAACCATAAGCAGGACGGGAATGGCAAACAATTCCGCTATAATCAGCCCTTTGAGCCATGGGGTAATGTTCCACGAAACAAATGGAATTATTAAGCCCAGCACTACCCAGTGGACAAAAGCAGAAAGATTGGCATATTTATCCGTTTTTTGGATAATCATGGGGGTTACATCAATAATTCCCGCTGCAATGCCGATGACCAAAGCAATTAAGATATCGTTCATTTTTTAAAAGTTTTAATATGGTTTTTAATTTACTTATCCAACGAATACCCGCACATCTTGCAAAAACGCGCATCGTCATCGTGCCGGTCGAAACCGCAGCGGCGGCAAACCTGGGTGTTTGTTTGTACGGGTTTTTCATTTTTTTCCGTTTTGATGGCTTCGGAAGTGATTATTCCGGTAGGTACGGCAATAATGGCATAACCGGTGAGCATCAACAGTGAAGCCAGCGTTTGTCCGATAACTGTTTGCGGGGCAATGTCGCCATAGCCGACGGTAGTAATGGTAACAACGGCCCAATAGATGGAACGCGGAATGCTGTCAAAGCCGTTTTCAGGTCCTTCAACCAAATACATCACGGAGCCGACAAGCACCACAATAGCAGCCACAACTTCAAAAAACACCGTAATTCTCGCCCTGCTGTTTTTCAGCGCCGCCATCAGCGTGTTCCCCGCCTTAACGTATCTGGCCAGTTTCAACACCCTGAAAATCCGCAACAACCTGAATATACGGATAACGGCAAGATAATGCGAACCGGCCAGCAACAGGCTTAGGTAAGCAGGCAGGATAGACATCAGGTCTATAATTCCGTAAAAGCTGAAAATGTATTTCAAGGGTTTGTGTATGGCGTAAATCCTTGCAAAATATTCTATGGTAAAAAGAATGGTCAGAAACCACTCAATCCAGTACAACTCCTTGCCGATTACGGCATTATAACTTTCCACACTGTCAAGGATTACCACCACCACGCTGAGCAAAACGGCTATCAGCAAAACAACATCGAATGCTTTTCCGGCAGGTGTATCGGCTTCAAATATGATTTCGTAAATTCTTCTTCTCGTCAGTTTCATTATTTCATGCAGCAATTTTGAACGGATAAATATACGTGATTTTATCAAAAAAATTGGTGTATCTTTGTTCAAAAAAACAGGAACTTATGAGTTATTTGGAAAAAGGAAGCAAAGCGCCTGAGTTTACGGGTGTTGACCAGGACGGAAAAGAGGTGTCGTTGAACGATTTCAAAGGAAAAAAGGTGATTCTCTATTTTTATCCCAAGGACAATAC
>JALVZH010000019.1:3926-5042 GCA_027022105.1 Bacteroidales bacterium
CCCCCGGGTGCACCAACGAAGCATGCAATTTAAGGGATAATTTCGATTTTTGGAAAAGCAAAGGATTCGAGATTATCGGGGTTAGTCCCGACAGTCAGGCTTCACACAAAAAATTTATTGAAAAATACAATCTGCCTTTTACGCTTATTTCCGACCCCGGTAAGGAGATTATCAAAAAATACGGTGCCTGGGGGCCGAAAAAACTTTACGGCAGAGAATACGAAGGCCTGTTGAGAACAACCTACATCATTGATGAAGAGGGAAATATAGAAGAGGTATTTAAAAAAGTAAAAACAAAAGAACATACTGAACAAATTGTTAAATCGTTAAATATCAATTAATATGACCACGGAAAAAGCCAATCAAAACGCAGATAAGGAAAGACAGAACAAACTGAAAGCCCTTGAGGCAACTCTGGGCAATCTGGAAAAAGCATACGGAAAAGGAACGGTAATGAAACTTGGGGGCGATTCAATTGTTGAGGTTCCCGTTATCTCCACCGGATCCATCACCCTCGACCATGCCTTGGGAGTGGGCGGACTGCCACGCGGCAGGGTAATCGAAATTTTCGGCCCCGAGTCGTCGGGAAAAACCACCCTGGCACTTCATGTAATGGCCGAAGCACAGAAAAACGGCGGAATTGCCGCTTTTATTGATGCCGAGCACGCATTTGACCGATTTTATGCCGAAAAACTGGGCGTTGACGTGGAAAACCTTTTGATTTCTCAGCCCGATTACGGTGAACAGGCACTGGAAATTACCGACAACCTGGTACGGTCGGGAGCCATCGACGTTATTGTTATTGACTCGGTTGCAGCACTTACGCCCAAAAGCGAAATAGAAGGCGAAATGGGCGACTCGAAAATGGGTCTTCAGGCCCGATTGATGTCGCAGGCATTGCGGAAACTTACGGCCTCCATCAGCAAAACAAATACGGTTTGCATTTTCATCAACCAGTTGCGCGAAAAAATCGGCGTGATGTTCGGCAACCCCGAGACAACAACCGGTGGAAATGCCCTGAAATTCTATTCTTCCATAAGACTCGACATCCGTCGCATCAGTCAGATTAAAGACACCGATAATGTACAAGGTAACAGGGTACGCGTAAAAGTGGTA
>JALVZH010000020.1 GCA_027022105.1 Bacteroidales bacterium
TGCATAAGCCACCAGAGGTCCACATTCGGTCATACCATAACCGACGGTAATGGGGAATTTAATGGACTTAAAGAACCGTTCAATCTCTTCGCTTAAAGCAGCACCTCCCACAACAACCTCATGGAAATTGCCCCCAAATCCGTCACTCACCCCTTTAAGAATTTTTTTCTGTAACAATATCTTTATCAAGGGAGTTTTAAGAAGCGTTTTCAGCGGCTCTTCGCTAATCTTGGGCAATATCTTTTTCTTGTAAATCTTTTCGATAACCAGCGGAACCGATAAAATAAGCCTCGGTCTGATTTCCCCGAATGCCTTGGTAATAATTTGCGGGCTCGGAGTTTTGGTTAAAAATGTAATATGGCATCCCAACGTAAAAGGAAACAGAAATTCAAAGGCAAGGCCATAAGCATGCGCCAGCGGCAGAAATGAGACAATTTTATCACCGGGAGCCAACGGCATATTGTTTTGCGCAAAGCGGATGTTGGCAGCCAGACTGTTGTGCAGCAGCATAACCCCTTTTGAGAATCCTGTTGTTCCTGATGTATAGCTTATTTCGGCAAGTTCCGAATTGCCGGTCTCAGGCAGATTAAAATTTTCAGCTGACAAACCTGCCGGATAGCGTTTTTCAAGTAATTGGCTGAGTTCATGTACTTTTTTTTCAAATTTATCAATACGCGACAGAAGCGGCATAAGGGTTTCAATATTGAAAAAGAGTTTAACATTCTGCATTTCATCAGGATTAAGGGTACTCCAGATGTTTTCGGCTGTAAATAAAAACAGTGAATCAGAATGGTTAACAATGTGGTGTACATCGTTGGGTTTGAAATCGGGAAGGATAGGTACAACAACGGCTCCGTAAGTGACAACAGATAAATACGCGATGCCCCAGTTGGCCGAATTTTTTCCGATGATGGCTATTTTTTCACCACGTTTTATACCGGCTTCTTCATAGAGGATATGCAACTTAATAATGTTTTCTGCTATTTCGCGGTATGTGTAAGTAGTTCCTTTATAATCGCTTAATGAAGGCAAATCCCAGTTTTTCCGGATACTTTCTTTAAAATAGTTTATCAGGTTCTCTTTTATCATAGCTGTTTTTGTTAATGTTTATCCATGCAAGTATATGTTTTTTCTTTTTAAAATATACCGGTGTTCAGCATAACCAGTGTGCAGTTTTCAACCGTTTCGATGTTCATGGCTTCGGCCTGTTGCCTGAATGCACTGTTTTCAGTACCGGGATTAAAAATAATTCTTTTGGGTTTCAGTGACAGGATTTTTTCAATTACGGGTTCTTGCCGGGCAGGTCCAAGGTAAAGGGTTACGGTATCAATGGTAGTGTCAGCAGGAAAATCTTTGGAAATAGTAATTCCGGCCACTTCACCTTCCCTGAGCCCCACTGCAACCACAGGATGACCGTATTTTGTAAGCAGACGTATTGCTTTGTTTGAGTATCTCTCCGGTTTTGTACTTGCTCCTACTACAAGTGTTGTTTTTTTGGTGTTCATGGGCGAATTATTTATTAAACAAACTTATTTAAAGTCTCAACAATAGATTAATTATCATCACGTTAACTTTAAAAACTCAAAAAAAAACGGGTCAAAACTGAATATATAAGTTCAATTGACCCGCAGATATTAAACAGGTATTACAGGCTAAACCTGCTATTATTCTTCACTCTTTTCTTCTTTTTCAGGTTCCGCTTTTTTCTTTGTTTTGGCTGCAGCCTTTTTAGTTGTTTTCTTTTCTTCAGCCGGTTTCTCCTCTTTTACCTCTTCCCTGGTTTCTTCTTTTTTCTTTGTGGTGGTCTTTTTAGCGGTTGTTTTCTTTGCCGCCGGTTTTTTGGCCGTAGTTTTTTTTGCCGCCGGTTTTTTTGTGGTTTTTGTTGCTTCCGGTTCTTTTTCCGCTTTCTCTTCCGCAACTTCTTTTACCTCTTCCGCTGCCGGTTCTGCAACGGGAACGTATTTATTCTTTTTAGATTTTCTGGGACGTCTTACACCGTACGAACGGTTTACAATCTTTCCTCTTTTGGTCTTTTTATCACCTTTTCCCATAGCTTTATGATTTATTGTTAATAAAAATTCGGGTAAAATTAAAAAAAAATTCAATTATTCCTTATAAAAAAATTGGCTGCCACTAATGCGCGAATGAAATGTTGCCACCAATTCACGAATATTATTAGTGCATTCGTGGCTATTAAAAATATACATTCGATATGTATTGGTGCCATAAAAATTGTATATTAGAGTCTTTAATTTTTAACCTAAAATCGAATTAGTTATGAGTAAATTGTTTTACAAAGACGAAAGTTTTAAAATTATTGGCAAATGCATGGAAGTAGACAATAATCTTGGGCCGGGATTTCTTGAAATTGTTTACAAAGATGCTTTGGAATGGGAATTTAGAAAAGCGGGAATTCCTTATAGCAGAGAAAAAGAGTATGTGGTTAATTATAAAGGAATAATACTGCCTCACAAATTTTATGCGGATTTTGTTGTTTATGATAAAATCATACTTGAAATAAAAGCCGTAGCAGGTATCGCAGATGAATTTATTGCACAGGCAATCAATTATTTGAAAGTTTCGGGTAACAAATTGGCTTTAATTGTAAATTTTGGTGAGCTGAAACTGAATTCCAAACGGATAGTGTATTAAGGGGATAGCCGCTAATTCACGAATGAAGTGTCGCCACCAATTCACGAATATTATTAGTGCATTCGCGGCTATTAAAAACGATGCATTCGCGGCTTTTATTCTCATTCAAAAATCAATACCGCAGGCATCCCCGATAAATTTATTGCAAGTTTATTTCCGGTTATTTCTGTTTCGGGTTTGTTGTTTCCAATTAATGGAATGATGTTATCGGGTACAGTTGCCAGCGGCAGCAGAACTGTTTTGAACTCGTTTATCTCACTTACCGGACGCCATGCAATGATGATTTTTTTACCCGATTCAGGGTTTTTCAGAATATAAGCATAAACTTCATTGTTTTCCGTTAATATATCTTCAAACCGGTAATTTCCAATTATTTGCAAAAGTTTTTTAAATGTATTAAACGACTTCTTCTTTTGAAACTTGTTTCTGTATGATGAGGTAAGTCCCGACCGGTTGTGCATAAACGAATCGTAATCCACATTGGCAAAATAGTACCAAAACATTTTTTTAACTCCCAGTCGCCACAATATCATTGCCATGCGGACTCCGTATGCCGCCTGCTGCAACTCGCTGACGCATTCGCTGTGTGTACAGGTCTCATTTCCGCCGTCGCTGTCGTATCCGAATTCGGTTACATAAATATCTTTTTCCAGATCGTTATAATCAATGTATCTTCTCAGGTTGTTTACCGACCACACGGCAGCCTTCGGGTCTTCGGGACGGACTGCAACCCTGTTTCCCGCCTCATTAAACACATAATTGTAAATATGGGTATTTAACCCGCTTAATAAAGGTATGATTTCAGGGGTGATATAGCCCGAAATATAGTCGTTGTTATCACTGTATTTGTTAAAAGCCTGAACCGCACAGGGCAAAATCGTTACATTTCTGCTTTCCGACCTTATTCCTTCCGACATTCCTTTTATAATTTCCCGGTAAACGGTTTTGGAATATTCCCACGGTTCGTTCCCTATTTCAATTGCACTTATCAGGTGTTTGCCATTAACAAAATGGTTTGCAAAGGCTTTTGCATAGCTGTAACTTTCGGCGTATGTATCTTTCCATAAGGTATCGGGAAAAGTACTGTTGTTAAACATCAGCGTTACATCTATATCAAATCCGTGTTGTTTCCAGTTGCCGTATTCTCTGTCCCAATTCAGCCATTTGTTTGCCTGCGTTCCGGCAGTGGCCATATTGTTGAAATCGATTGTTTTCCGGGGCGACTGAATATCCCAGTCGAGGCGGTGGTAGCTACGAACCTCTTTGGCAGCCTGAATAAAGAGTCCGGCGCCTGTTCCCTTGGGAATCATGTCGGAATAGACATTGTATCCCCAACCCCATATGGTGTTAATACCGAAGGTCTTTTCCCAGGTTAATTCCGATGGTTGTGCGGCAGGCGGTTTTCCGTACGGGCCGTAGCGGTCGTAAAATTCCATTTCCCAAAGTTGTGCTTTGCGGTAATCTTCTGCAGGCAGAGTGAACACAACCTTGATGTACCGCGCTTCAACAGGTTTTTCCAGAGGAATATGGGTATAGGCTACAGCTTTGGGGTTCAGGTTTTTTAACAATTTCCAATGTTTGTTTTCTCCTGCATAATAAATTTCAACGGTTTCAACATTGTCGTTAAACCAGCGACCGGCAATCCATCCCGTGTTTCTTTTGCGCCCGAAATCAAAAACCACATATTCGTAGGGCGCTGTATCAAGCAATGCCGCTTCAAAAAGGGAAAAACGCTCTTTTGACCTGAAAATCAGATTGTCAATCGCGCCGATATCTTTAAACGATAAAAGCCTGTAATTATTTGCAGGCGAAATTTTCAGGGTTCCGGTGATGCTTCCTTTCAGATAAAAATCAATAAAAACGGTATCGCTGCAGTTTATTTTAACTGAGAAAATCTTTACCGGCAGCTCTTTTTTGAATTTCAACTCAAGATACCCGTTTATTATTTCCGATTTTGTATCGGTATTTCCGTCGAAAGCCTGATAATAGTTGCCTTTTGGTGATGCGGTAAAGTTACCGGTATTTAACATTGCATTCAGCCCCAACCTTGATAACCAGCCATAGGGCAGGGGGTTGTCCGATTGCCAGTAGCTGCCCCGGTTTCCGTCGGTAATTTTCTCTTTTCCCATTCCCGATGAGACCGTAACACGGGCTTTATAAGGATTGATTATTCCCGCGTCGGGGTTCCACTGCTGCGCATTAATCCTTTGAGTAGCAGCTAAAATCAAAAATAATATATAATACTCGCGAAATATCATAAGGGAAATTTAACCAATCTTTCTTCCGCATAGTATAATTCTTTTTTCCAGAACCGCATTAAAAAGTCGGCATTACCAAGTATTTCTTTCCACAACGGTTTCTCTAAAAACGGCAGTTTCTCTTTTGAATTTTCCAGACAATAGTTAATCAGCTCAACCGAGGCAAATTGGGAACTAAACAAGCTAAACAGGTCGTCCTCGGCATTCTTTTCATCAAAATAGGGATTGTGCGGCACTGCAAAAGGGGCATTATGGTCGACAACAACTTCTATCCCGTAATTGGGGTTGAAAAATACCAACCCTGTTTCCGTTGCGTTTTTATCAAAATCAAAATGTTTGCTTTTTGTAACCTTTCCCTGTTTGTAATTTTGAGCGAATTCTTTAAAAGAGTCAATAAAATTGTCAATCTCATCCGCCGGTAAAAATATTATGGGTTCTCCGTTATTAAATTCCAGAAAGATTTTATAATTTCTTTTATTTTCGGCTTCAATCCTCTTTTTTCTTTTTTCCAGAAAATCAAATACACTTTTGTTGTATTGTTCGTCTTTCCCATTGGTTAAATCTTTGGCTTCATTTTCTTTTAATCCAAACGGAAAACCTAAAATACGCCATTTGTTATTCCATCGGATTAAATTAATGTAATAATAAGGATATTTTTCATCCAATTCAGGTCGTAAACCACCTTTCCTTTTTAATACCGTTATTTCTTCACCGGTACTTAAATGTTTTATAAAATAATTATCAAAACTTTTTCCATTGTACTCAAAAATACCTTTTACCAAGGGTGACATATCAAGAAAGGAATTGTGTAAAGGGTGGTTTTCTCCAAGTATCCATGCTGCCCAATCTCTGACGAAAAAACTTAAAAGTCTCGATGCTTTAATCAATACCATCGAGTCGGTATTTTCGCTCACGAACAAAAGCATCTGAGCATGATTCTCATTTTCATTTAAATCCTCGTTAAATTCATAATCTTTTATTATTTTTTGATTTTCATTAAAGATTTCCCTTCCGGTATCGGGATAAAAAAGATAACTATAGGTAAAAATGTTAAGTAGAAATTCTTTAACCCGGAAAATGTTATCCCCCTCTTTTTCATCAATTTGATAAAACTTTTTCAGTTCTTTGTTTTCAGGTGCTTCTTCCCAATATTTATCGAGATAATCAAATAAGAATTCGGATATTTCAAAAATTGATTCGTCATTAAAACCGTAATAAGTTTCGTCCGAGATACTGTTTACAAAATACCATGTAAGAAAATAAATATCTTCCGGATTAATTTCATCTTCATAATACTCTTCGGGCTTGTAATAAGGCAGAAATGTGCCGTACAATTTTTTATGTGCATGAATAAATGCACTCCATAACCCCGATTCGGAAATCAAATCCTCAAAATAGGAAACAATAAAACAAATAAAACTGTTTACATATTTTTTACCTATTAGTTCTATAAGGGTATAGTTTAAATAAGGGTCTTCTTCCAAACCTTCTTTTATTTCATTGCAAATTTTCAGATAGTATAAATCGGTAGGCTTTTGCTTATCATAAGGCTTCATTTCAAGCCAGTCCTGAATGTATATTCTGTCTTTCATGTATTAATTTTTGATTAAATTTATATATTCAATACTTTGTAATTTAAATGAAGGTTGAGAGTTAAAAAGGTTCATAATTTATTCCGCCTTTTCCCTGATAAAATTCACCAGTCCTCTGGCATTGAATATCTCCATCAGTTTACCCGGCAGCGGGGCAAAGTCAAAGGTTTTACTGCCAACCGTAACTTTTCCCTGTTCAAAGTCGATGGAAACTTCGTCGCCCGGATTATAAGCATCCACAGCTTCCGGTAAGAGGATGATGGGCAGGCCCTGATTAACCGAAGAGCGGTAAAAAATACGGTTTACCGATTTGCAAATTACCGCCTTAACGCCGGCATGTGCCAGTCCCACGGCAGGATGTTCACGCGAGCTTCCGCAACCGAAGTTGGAACCGATAACAATAATGTCGCCCTCTTGTACATTGTCGGTAAAATGAACGTCAAAACCTTTGAACAGATGGGGCATAATCTTTTCGGGTTCCGAGCTCAAAACGCTGTATGTCAGGTTGCCGGCAAACATCTGGTCGGTATTCAGGTCGTTTACGTCTTTGTAATTCCACACTCCGTTGATGCGGCGGTTTTCGTTTTCGGGGATGGTAACCGTTGACGATTGTTCCACGTGGTAAGGGTATTTATCATCCGTCTCAATTCCGCGCGGGTCAACAATTTCGCCGGCCAGGGCCGAGTAGGCCACCGTTGCCGGTGAAGCGAGATAGATAAACGACTCTTTGTTGCCCATCCGGCCTTTAAAATTGCGGTTTGCTGTTGAGATTACGTTGTAACCGTCGGCAGGGATGCCCTGTCCGGTGCCGAGGCAAGGCCCGCAGGAAGCCGAAAGTACATTGGCGCCCGCTTCGAGAAATATTTCAATCAACCCCTCTTTTAGCGCCTGCAGATATATTTTTTGAGAAGCCGGTACAATTACCATTTGAAAATCTTCGGGCAACTTCTTCCCTTTAAGAATTCCGGCTGCAATGCGCAGATCTTCCAGCCGTCCGTTGGTACAGGTTCCCACCATGGCTTCGTGCAGTTTGGTGCCGCGCACTTCGGCAACGGCTTTCACATTGTCCACATGATGTGGTGCGGCAACAACGGGGAATATTTCCGAAAGGTCAATCTCAATTTCTTTGGCATAAACGGCACCGTCGTCGGCCCAGACACCCTCGCCGTCATAAGTGGCGCCAAGCCATTCTTTTAGTACATCGTCATAAGGGAACACGGCATTTTTTGCACCCATTTCCGACGCCAGATTTGCCAGCGTCATGCGCTGGTCAACCGTGAGGCTTTTTACGCCGTCGCCATGATATTCAATGGACATGTAATCGGCACCGCTGGAACCGATCATTCCGATAATCCACAGCGAAATGTCTTTTGCATAAACGCCGGGGTTCAGTTTGCCGTGAAGGGTAATTTTTAACGATTCGGGTACCCGGAACCAGGTTTCGCCCTGCCGCCACAATCCGGCTGTCTCGGTACGGTCGATACCCGCAGCAAAAGCATTGAAAGCACCGGCAGTACAGGTATGGCTGTCGCTGCCCACAATCACCATTCCCGGCTTGGCATAATCGGCCATTATCTGGTGGCAGATTCCTTTTCCCGCATCATGAAATTTGGTAATGCCCTGCTCGTGAACTATATCCCTGATTTTCTGGTACTGGTTGGCCAGTTTGGCCGTTGACGGCGGTGCATTGTGGTCGAGCACAATAAGCAACCGGTCAGGATATTTAATCCGTTCGCCGTTCATCTTTCTGAAGGTGTTGAAAATAGAGGACGTATTGTCGTGCGACAAAATAATGTCGGGCTTTTTAAACACAATGCTGCCTGCTTCGGCACCAAATATCTTTTCTGCAAAAGTTTTTCCTTTCATATTTTCCGATTTTGAATATTTTTTTACCAAATGGTAGTTTAAACAACTATTTGCCACTTTTTTTATCAGCAAAAATAAGAGGTTCTACGGTTTGAAACAGGTTTGTGGAAATCTTTTAATAATTGTTGGTTTGGTACAATGATACTTAAAAAAAACATAACAATTTTGAAATGAAATTAATAAAAACTATAATATTTTTGAAATTTGATTAAAAATAATTATGAAATTTATGAAAAACAGCATACTTTTGCACAAAAAGATGAGAAATGATTAAGCGGGAATTATATAAAATTATTGAGGAAAAACTTTTTTCGGGTAAAGCAATTATCGTATTGGGGCCAAGGCAGGTGGGTAAATCCACATTATTAAACCGGATTAAAGAATCACGTGCAGAGAAGTCTCTTTTTCTGGATTGCGATAATTATGAAATAAAAAAGATGCTTACCGAACCTTCGGTAGAAGAGTTACGAAGACTGATATCCGATAATGAGATAATTTTTATTGATGAAGCACAAAGGGTTAAGAATATCGGTCTGACGCTGAAAATCATTATTGATCAAATATCGCCAGGCCAATTGATTGTCTCGGGCTCTTCTTCTTTTGATTTGGCCAATGAAATAAACGAACCGTTAACAGGCAGAAAATTTGAATACATGCTTTATCCATTGTCATTAAAAGAGTTGACCGCCCATTTCGGGTATCTGCATGAAAAAACCAATTTAAAGTACCGGCTTATTTACGGTTCTTATCCGGATGTAATCAATAATAAAGGAAATGAGATTGAAATACTGAACAATTTGGTTGGCAGCTATCTGTTTAAGGATATTTTCAATCTCAATCTTTTTAAAAATGTCGATTTTATTGAGGGGCTTCTTGAGGCATTGGCATTGCAGGTGGGTTCGGAGGTTTCTTACAGTGAACTGGCTCAACTGCTGGGAAGTAATCCAAACACCATCAAACAGTATATTTCGGTTTTGGAAAGGGCTTTTATTGTCTTCCGGTTGCATTCGTTTAGCAGAAATGTGAGAAACGAGTTGAAAAAAGGGAGAAAAATTTATTTTTATGACAATGGTATCAGGAATGCCATTATCGGGAATTATAACATGCCCGCCAACCGGACGGATACCGGTGCCATTTGGGAGAACTTTGTTATTAGTGAACGAATGAAATATTTGGGATACAATAAGATATATGCAAAGAGGTATTTTTGGAGAACAACCCAAAAACAGGAAATAGACTACATTGAAGAATTTAACGGCAAGATAAATGCATTTGAAATAAAGTGGAACCCTCGCAAAAAGGTCAACTTTTCCAAAACATTTACCTCGGCCTATCCCGGTGCACAACTGCACGTAATTCATCCCGAAAATATTTGGGATTATATTGAATAATCTTTGCGTATGAGATGATGACCTCTTTTCCATTATCTTTGCACTGAGCGGGATTAATACCACTTATAATAAATCCGTTTATTTAAAAATAGTTGAAAATCATTGATACTTATTAAGTTAAATGAATAAAACCATAGCTTATTTTTTTCTGTTGGTAACGGTAGTTTTGTTTATCGGGGCCGGCGTTTTATGGCAGGAGCGAAAACGGGATGTAAGCACCCCGGGTACCAACAGGCAATATTACAAGATTGTCTCTCTGCGGTTGCCCGATACGCTCTCTTTTGCCGGGGAGCCGGTGCCGTTGGATATCTTTTATGTTCGCGAGGCCCTCGACCGCGAGATTATGGTAAACACCTATTGGCATTCGTCAACATTGCAACTGTTAAAAAAAGCCAACCGCTGGTTTCCCATGATGGATACCATTTTGAAAAACGAAGGCATTCATCCCGATTTCCTGTTTATGCCCGTTATCGAAAGCGGATTGAGCAATGCGGTGTCACCTGCCGGAGCTGCCGGATTTTGGCAGTTGCTTAAAGGAACAGCCAAAGAATACGGCTTGGAAGTAAACAAGCAGGTGGACGAACGCTACAACGTGCAAAAATCAACACACGCAGCCTGCAGGTATCTGAAAAAGTCGTACGAACATTTTCACAGCTGGGCACTGGTGGTGGCTTCGTACAATGCGGGCAGGCGAGGTATTGACAGGTTGATGAAAAAGCAGAAAAGTTCCAACTTTTATGATCTTCTCGTGGCCGACGAAACGAGCCGTTATCTATACCGAATGCTGGCTTTTAAACTGATTTTCAGCGATCCGGAACGTTACGGTTTTTACCTTGACGAGTCGGAAGAGTATGCCCCCATTCCCGTTACCTATGTTACCGTTGATACCACGGTGAAGAGTTGGGCCGATTTTGCACACCAACATCAAATCAGTTATAAATTGTTGAAATACTTTAATCCTTGGTTGCGACAGACTTATCTGAAAAACCGCAAGCACAGAAGTTATACAATTACATTACCGGAAGCACCCTATAATCTTACCGTGGAAAAATTCGGCGGGAATGAGTAATTTTTAGAAAAAGGCAAAATTTGGACAGTGACATCGAATACCGAACACCGAATACGTATCTGCCTCCGGCTAAACGGTTTATGATTTATTGAAGAATATTTTAACCAACAACGCTCAATCAGCCTGCGGCGGACATGTGCTCAATGAGCAAGCGCGGGATGGGAAAACGGAACATACATTATACCCAGTAATTAAGAGGGTTCCGCCTGAGGCGGACTCCGATGAATCACTAAAATCATATACTGAATGTTATTATTGTATTAAAATAAAACCGTTGAAAAAACAGGACAATTTGACACTAAATTCTTTTTATTATACCGTTTTATCCGTATCCCGGCTAACCGGAAACCTCTAAAATCCTTCATCCATCATATCCATACCCTCTCCGGTATTTCTGTTTTTCTTCTTTTTATAGTTGTTGATATACCAGGTCAGACTAAAAGTAATAATGGGTGATTCATGGCTGAAGGTACTGTGCGAATAGAAGTTATCGCTTTCAGACCAAGACTCGAAACGAGCTGTCCGTAGCACATCACGCACGGTCACGGTTGCAGATAATTTCCTGTTAAAGAATCTTTTACGAACGGACAAATTGGTATAAGCGAAACCTTTTCTGTGCCCCTGCGCGGTAACGGTCGGACTTCTGTATATACCCGACACCTGCATCCTGAAATCGTATTTAAAACGGAAAGCCCCGTTCAGTTTTGCCGACCAATTGTTGGAATTGGCCGCAACATCTTCCCCGTCAATATTGCCTTCGAGACGGTAGTTGTAATAGTTGATACTTGTATTGAGGTTGAACCATCCGGCCAGGGCTGCATTTACCATGAGTTCCGCACCAAGGGTGTAATCTTTATTGAGATTTTGATAGGTATGTAGTATCGTTCCGTCGTGCTGTACATCCTTGATGCGTGTAATTTTGTTTTTATTGATACGATAATATCCTTCCAGCGAAACAAATGATTTTTTTAGTGTTTTTTGAAATCCCAGTTCATAAGAATCGATGTATTCGGGTTCCAGTTCTGGATTTCCCACACGGGTATTGTAAGGGTCAATAACCATGGGAAACGGATCGAGCTGACGCTCCCGCGGCCTTCTGATTCTTTTGCTGTAACTACCGTAAAGCTGAATCTCTTTTTTGAACAGATAGGAAAGGTGAACGCTGGGGAAATAATCGAACCTGTTGATGGTAAACTGTGCAACAGAATCCTTGTTTTGCACATCCCTGTAAGTATATTCACCCCTGATGCCTGCCTGAAATCCGAAATTACCGATACGGTTACCATAAGTAAAGTAGCCTCCGTGAATGTCTCTTGAAAAGTCAATAATATTGCTCATTTTGTCGTTGTCAATCCAGTCGCCGTTAACAGTATCGTAATCCTGATAAATATACCCTCCGTTTTGCCTGTAAACCCTGCTTTGGTATCCGGCTTCAAGCATTCCTTTTTCTCCGATGGGTTTGGAATAATCAGCCTTGATTCGCCAATCGGTGCTGTTATCGTTCTGAATTGTCATAAGTTTTGAAGGGGTGAGTCCCAGGTCGTTCCACAGCGAGTCGGTACTATAATCGGATTGTTCCTCTGTATCATCTCCATTTTTACGGTTATAGTTGACCATTAGATCCAGTTTCTGCCCGAAGTCGTCAAACTTATGCTCAAAGTTGATGTTTCCCTGATAATAGACCCCCATACGGTCGGCATGACTTTCCGACATGGAATACTCGTCTGATGTATAAGGAATTGTATAAATTCTTCTTTTGGAAAGATTCTCCATTCCAAAGCCGTAATTGCCGGCTTTTCCCGAAATGGAAAGTGTCGATTTTTCGGTGAGATAATAGTCGAACCCACCGAGAAAACCGTATCCTTTCCGTGTCCGGCTGCCTTCTATGTCAGTAAAACGATAGGTTGTATCGTCAAACCATGTTACGTCTTCCGAGTTGACAAATATGTTAAATTCACGCCAGTTTCCGTCAACTCCGGCATACCAGTTTATTTTTCCGGTTCTGTAACTCAGTTGTACATCACCACGGTATTTATTTCGTGTTGATACCGAAAGGTTTACCACACCATTCAGGCCGAGTTTCTTGTTTTTTTTCATAATTACATTAAGGATACCGCCAACACCATCCGGATCGTATTTTGCCGATGGGTTGGTAATGATTTCAATGCGTTGGATGGCGCTGGAAGGGATTTGCTGCAGGGCATCGTTTCCCTCCAAAACACTGGGCTTTCCGTCAATATACACCGTAAAGTTTGACGACCCTCTGATGGTTACGTTTCCCTCCAGGTCAACATCCACCGAGGGTACATTTTCCAGCACATCAACAGCCGAGCCGCCCGAAGCGGTCAGGTCTTTTGTAACGTTGATTACCTTTTTGTCGAGCTTGTACTGCACGTGGCGCTGTTCTCCTTTGATCTCCACACCCGACAGGGTAGCTGATGCCGCTTCAAGGTATATGGTTCCCAGATCCAATGTCCTGTGTTCTTTGTTTATCAATATGTTGTCAATATATTTTGTATTAAAACCGATAAAATGAACCGCCATGAAATATCTTCCCGGTTTTACTTCGTTAAAAACAAACCTTCCCGCCTTATCGGTTATCTTACCATCCACCATTACAGAGTCCCTCTTGCGGTACAATGCTACATTGGTATATTCCATTGGGATTTTTTCCCGGGCCTCCTCTACCCTGCCTTTAACTATTCCATGCAACGAAAATCCTCCTTCGGGGTACATCGGGCGTTGTGCCCGTCCCGACAATGAAAATATTGTCAATAGCAGTATTCCAAATCCTTTTTTTATCATTTTTATCTCTTTTGTTCCATTTATACGATAACAGATGTACCGTTTAATTTTTTTGCAAAAATGATGTGCTGATTGTTCTGTTAAAAAGAAAATCTACTAACCTGCATATTTAATCGACCAATGAAACCGGTTATGAAGAATAGCCGAGCCGCTTAAAAAAATCCTCTTTGTACATGTTACCAACAGGTATCCATTTATCACCGATAACCACTCTGTTCCGTTCAATGGTATCAATTTTTGCCAAAGGGACAATATATGACCGGTGAATGCGTATAAACCGAGCAGAAGGAAGTTTTTCCAGCATCTTTTGCATGGAAATAAGCGTCAGAACAGAACGTCCTGACAAAACAATCTTTATGTAATCTTTCATTCCTTCCAAATATAAAATATCGTCTAAGTTGATTTTAACGGTTTTGTTGCCGTCTTTAATAAATATATAGGAAACATCATTTTCCGGCTTACCAGAGTGGGAATCCTCTTTTAAACGGGTCAAATCATTTGCTTTGTTTACCGCTTTTAAAAAACGTTCAAAAGAGAAAGGTTTTACCAGGTAGTCAACCGCATCCACTTCAAAACCTTCCACCGCATAGTCGGAATATGCCGTTGTAAAGACAACCAACGGTTTGTTCGACAATGAGTTATACAGTTGCATCCCTGTGATGTCCGGCATTTGTATATCCAGAAAAATCAAATCTACCGTTTCTTTTTTTAATACTTCAAGGGCCTCATATCCCGAAGAGCAAACCGCTACGGTTCTCAGAAAGGGAACCTTGCCGGTAAACTCAACCAGCACTTCCCGTGCAAGTGGCTCGTCATCTACAATGATGCATTGTATCATTTTTGTTCTGTGTTAATAGTTAAATATACCGAATGTTCGCCGTTTTGCTCCGTTATTTTAAGTTGGTAGTTTGCGGGATAAAGCAGTTCCAGACGTTTTTTTACGTTTTGAAGTCCGATTCCCGACGCTTCATCTTTGTTGTTGGCCTGTGATATTTTATTGGTTACCCAAAAGTTAATAGTCCATCCTTCCACCTTCATCCCTACTTTAATATGCGGTGCACCAACACCCGTACCATGCTTAAAAGCGTTTTCAACAAAAGAGATAAAAAGTAATGGAGACACCAGCAGCCCTTGCATATTGCCTTCCACGTCAAAGACAATATCGGCATCTTTGGGCATTCGCAATTTTTGCAACTCAATATAATTCTTCAGGTAAGCCACCTCTTTTTCAAGGGGAATAAGTTCTTTATCTCCTTCGTACAGCATATGCCTGAGCAGGTCGGAAAGTTGTAATATGGCATTGGGCGCATCGTCCGATTTTTTGAGTGCCAACGCATAAATCCCGTTCAGACTGTTAAACAAAAAGTGTGGATTTACCTGCGACTTCAGGAAAGAGAGCTCCGATATAAGTCGTTCTTTTTCAATATTTTTCTTTTCTTCATCCTGCCGGTACCACTCTCGTGTTTCGCGGGTTATTGTACTCAATAAAAATGATATCAGGACAATGGCTGCTGTTCCGGTGTTTTCGCCTGCACGATGCCGTTTGCGCCAGAGTTTCTTGCGTGCTTCCGCCTTTTGATCCACCTTCTCTTTCTGTTCCTTCACGGTGATGTCGTAAATTGCTCTTGCTTCTTCCATTACAAAATCGTTTACATACCAGGTAAAGACAATGCTGACCACCACTACGAGGGCAAACCATACCTGCTTTTTTTTAAGCAGAAGCATGGGAACAAAAACAAAATAGTTGAAGTAAAAGAAGCTGAAAGCCAGCACAAAATGGAGTACTCTTTTGGTATCGGAAATGGTGTTGTGCGGCATATCGAACAATATGTCGGGCAGGAAAATGACCAGAACCCAGGCCAGTACATGCAATACCACCTGAACAATCGTCCTGCGCTTTTTTTCCGACGTTGTAAATTCCATCATCCTCTGTCAAAAGAGTGTTTAACCCACATTGCAGCCAAAATCCTCAAAAATGAAAAAAAACGGTTAATAACCTCATAAGTTATTAACAAATTTAATAATAGTAATTTTCATACATT
>JALVZH010000021.1 GCA_027022105.1 Bacteroidales bacterium
AAACTAAGGGCCTTCGATTTGAAAACGGGTAATGAGCTTTGGACGGTACTCAGTGCCGACAGCGGTTATTTTATGCCTCCCGCATTCGGTTACGGTTATGTTTATGTGCAACATTGTAACGGGCTAAATGATTCGTATTTGGAAGCTTATGATGTTTCAACGGGAAAACCGGGCTGGAAAAGAGGCTATACACCACAGCAAAATGTTCCGTTTTCGCCCGTAGTTGCAAATAAAAAAATATTTTTCGGAACCGGCAGATATTATGGAAGCATTGCTTCTTATGATGCTTTTGGCGGAAAAAGTAAGTGGTTTTATGATTTACCCGATTTCGACGGCTGGACACCGGCTTATTTTAACGATACGCTTTATGTTTTTACCGGTTATTCAGAAAATACCGGAGTTCTTACTGCGATAGATGCAAATAACGGCACAAAATATTTTGATATAAATACAATTCCATATGGCAACGGAGGCAGTAATATTATAAACACATACCCGGTTACAGACACTGCAAATCAAATAATTATTGTTACCTCAGCAGGATATCTCAATGCTATTGATTTGAACTCGCAACAGGTTTTGTGGAGTAATGCGGGTGATTTTCTTACCCCCGCTCTTTGCAACGGTAAAATTTACTGCATTAATAACGGCATATTTGAAGTTTATGACATTTTCACGGGCAGTGAATTGTGGAACTATTCCGGTGATGAAGATTTTACTTATCCTCCGGTAATTTCAAAGGAATATGTCTATCTGAGCAGTGAGAACAAAGTATATGGGGTTAACCTTGTTTCACAAAAAAAGGTCTGGAGTTACGATGCGGGCGGATACCTCAGCTTAGGGCCCCAGTGTCTTGTTGTTGCCGGTTCCGACAAAAAAGTTTATGTTTTTGAGAATGTACCCACATCTGTTCCTGAAAACAGGGCAAACAATAATGATATTTTTCTGTATCAAAACCATCCCAATCCCGTACAGGGTTCTACAGTGACAACCATAAGCTACTACCTGCCCTGTACCGGACATGTGAAGATTGAGTTGTCGGGTATAGACGGTAAGCGTTACGGCGTTTTGGAAAACAGGCTGCAGGACAGGGGAAAACATTCTGTAGTGGTCAACATAAAAGACTATGCACCCGGGATTTATTTGTATAAACTGTTTGTTAACAACAAATTTGTTTCTTCAAAGAAGCTGGTGGTCGGGAAGTAGTGTTTTTGTTTTTTAAGTGGCAATATATTTGCTGCGACTTACCTCATCCTTTCAGGTCTCCGCCCGCCTGGCTAACCGCGACCTGAAAGGTTACCCTGCCCGTGCTGCATCTTTCTCGCGTCATTCCGATCAGCCTGAGGGACAGACGGAATCCTGTCTGCTCATTATTCTTTCCCCGATTTCACTTTTTTCTGTAAAACATTTTCCCCGTTATCATTACCGATACAAATACAAACAGCGCAAAAACAATGCTGCTCACGGCCAGTTGCATTCCACCCGAAAGAATGTGCCCGCTGGTGCAGCCTCCGGCCATTCGTGCACCGAAAATGAGGATAAAACCACCTGCAAAAGCCCATATTGCTCTTAGTGCAGTGTTTTTGCCTTTGTATTTCTCCCAATTGGGGTGTATCATGGTCAGGGTGAAATCTTTTTTGATGAGAGAAATAATTAATCCGGCGAGAAAGGCACCGGCAAGAAAATATAGCTCCCAGTTTCCGGGTATTGCAATCTTTTCAAAATAATTGTTTTCCGTATTATTGGTAATCACATTGGCCACATAAGGGTAGGAGGTAGAGGCACCAACGGGACGTCCTGTAAGGCTGTTCAGAAATACAACCGGATTGAGAACGGCCAGTAAAATTCCCGAAACAATCCATTTGCGGTTGCCGCTTTCTCTCTTTTTATCCGGTAGCCAAAATGCCACTCCTGCAAACAATAGCGCAAAAACAGTCATCAAGATAAAAAAGAGCGCTCCGTTACCCGTTAAACTGTTGAGTGATACTTTGCCAAGGTCAGGTCCCAAAATACCATGTACAAAAGGTAATGCCAAAGTATAGACCCACCCTCCGAAAAGACCTCCGAGAATACCCAAAAAAGCATCCCCGGAACCTTCGCCTGCCGATATAGCCAGCGTGCCGGGGCAATATCCCAAAATGGCCATGCCGGTTCCGAAAATAATTCCGCCGGAAATAACACCTCCCAACAAAAAGGGTTTAACATGGTAGGATGCCAGTCCCAATGCTATCTCAACATTTAGTATAATCGCACCGATACCAACAGCCAACAGGATGGCTTTGGGAACGGTGTAATCGTCGCCGGTGGCAAAACCGCTGATTACATCAAAACGGTTCAGACGGGCATAACGCAAAATCGCACCAAATAAGAATCCGAAGAAAACAATAAGTAAGGTCATGGGTTTAATCTTTTAATTATGTTGCAAAAAAAAGATTAATCCATAATAAAAACAAATAGTAATTACTTATTGATAATAACTAAAAGTTATAATTTAATAGGAAATCCGAAAAAATCTCAAGCAGGTGTGCCGTATGTCCGTGCCGGAAAGCCATGCGGAAATATCTGTTAATGGAAAAACCCTTTATGGTAATACGTTTCAGTTTCTTCAACTCAAGTTCTTTATTGATTGATTTTTCCGAAACAAGGGCAACACCGTCGAATTCCGTTAGAAAATTCTTTATGGATTCGGTACTTCCCAAATGCATCACTATATTCATTGAATCGGGTGACAGCTTATGTTTCGTCAGTTCACGGTTGATTACCTCAAGTGTTCCCGATCCTTTTTCGCGCACCACCAGCGGTATTTCTTTCAGGTCGTTTATGGCAATCTGTTTTTTTCTTGCTGCGGGGCTGTTCGTTCCGGCCACGGCCACAATTTCGTCAGGCAGGAATTCAACATATTTCAGATTGGAATGAGAGGATGCATTTTCGACCAGTGCCATATCAATTTCGTCGTTGAGCAGTTTTTGTTCCATCTCAAACGAATTTCCGTTGTACAGATAGATATTTATATCGGGATAACGTTTGTAAAATGCTGCGATAACGGTAGGAATAACGTATTGCGATATGGTGGAACTGGCACCGAGCCGCAGTGTTCCGGTTAAAGTGTTATTCAGTTGCCCCAGTTGGAATTCCATTTCGCGGTACCGCTTTTTTATCTCTTTCAGGTGCTGATATGCGGTTTTTCCTGCACGGGTCAGATACACCCGGTTTCCTTTCCTTTCAAACAGAGTGGTTTGTAATTTGTTTTCCAGCTCTTTTATGTGTTTTGTAACTGCCGGCTGACTGATAAACAACTCTTCCGCCGCTTTTGTGAAACTCAGATTTTCGGCTACCGATAAAAATACTTCGTCGCGATAATCCATTATTTGTTGTTTAATTCTCTTTGCCTGACGATGTCGTAAAGAACGATTCCCGTTGCCACCGAAACATTCAATGATTCTATTTCGCCCAGCATGGGAATCTTAACCTGAATATCCGATAATTTCAGATAGGCGGGTGAGATGCCTTCTCCTTCGGAACCCATTATCAGTGCAACGGCTCCCGAAAGATCCCGGGTAAAATAGTCGGAAGTTCCTTTTTCGGTTACGGCAACTATTTTCAGTCCGCTGTTTTTCAAAAAGGTAATGGTCTCTTTTAAATTGGGGGTTCTGCAAATGGGAATTTTAAATATTGCTCCTGCCGAAGATTTAACGGTTCCCGGATTCAGTTGCGCGGAATTTTTATCCGGTATAACCACTGCATGAACACCGGCGCTGTGTGCCGTGCGCAGAATGGCTCCGAAATTCCTTACGTCGGTCACTTTGTCAAGCATCAGTATCAAAGGTGTTTTTCCCTGCTCGTAAATTCCGGGTATTATCTGCTCAATGTTATAAAATTCGACGGGCGATACCGTTGCAATGACTCCCTGGTGGTTTTTACGGGTGATGCGGTTCAGTTTCTCTTTGGGAACCACCTGATAGGGAATCTTCCGCTCTTTTAACAAAGGGATAAGCTCCTTAAAAGTGTGGCTGCCCAATCCTTTCTGTATCAACACCTTATCTAATTCTTTCCCGCTTTTTAAAGCTTCCGTTACCGGACGGGTACCGAAGATCAAATCCTGTTTTTCTTTTTCCATGCCCTTATTCTTCAAGATATTTTTCGCTGATGGATTTTGTGGCTTTGGCGCCCATCTCTTTCATCTTTTCCAATTGGTTGATGATGTTGCCCCTGCCCGTTTTCAGCTTTTTCTTAGCTTCGTCAAACGACTCGCGGGCGCGCTCTATGTTGGTGCCTATTTTCTCAAGATCGTTAAGGAATCCCACAAACTTATCGTAAAGCCTTCCTCCCTGTTGCGCTATCTCCATGGCGTGTTTTGTCTGTTTTTCGTGGCGCCAGATGGATGCCACGGTGCGCAGGGTGGCCAGCAGGGTGGTGGGGCTTACAATTACAATGCGTTGTTCCCAGGCATAATTGAATAATTCGGGATCCTCCTGAACGGCAAGCGCAAAGGCAGGTTCTACGGGCATAAACATCAAAACAAAGTCGGGGGTGTTTACTCCTTTCAGGTTGTCGTATTTTTTGTCGCGCAACTCTTTTATGTGTTTTTTAACCGAATCGAGGTGCCGCTTTAGAGCCGTTTCCTTCTGTTTTTCGTTTTCGGCACTGATGTATGCTTCGTAAGCCGTTAATGATACTTTGGAATCTATAATAAGGTATTTTTCTTCGGGAAGTTTTATCATTACGTCGGGTCGCAACAATTTGCCCTCTTCGTTGTTTTCGGTTTGCTGGGTAAAATACTCTTCGTTTTTTATCAGTCCCGACCGTTCGAGGATGCGTTCCAAAACAACTTCCCCCCAGTTTCCCTGTTGTTTGCTGTCGGCTTTCAGTGCCCGTGTCAGGTTGCCTGCCTCTTCGCCCAGTTTGGTATTGAGCTCGTGAAGTTTTTTCAGCTCCGCCCGCAAATCGGTCTGGTCTTTCAGCCCTTTTTGATAGGTGTCTTCAACCTTCTTCTCAAAAGTTTCAATTTTTTC
>JALVZH010000022.1:0-2562 GCA_027022105.1 Bacteroidales bacterium
TGTATATCTTCATTTGTATAATGCGGGTTCCAGTTTATGGCGATACCTGCGAGGTTTGTTTCGCCGATTTTTTCACCGATTTTTTCTGTAAAATCGGGATTTATTATGCTGTACAGATGCCTGTTGGAGCAAAATTTACCCATTCGTGCAAAACTTTTGTTTACACTGCCGCCGCGAATATTAAATGTAAATGCCCCCGTCTCTTTATCAACACTTACTCCCATAATCCTCTCGTCTATTAAGAAAAAATCGCCTAAACGGGTTTCGTGTAATCCAACTTTAACTTTTGTTTTTCCATTTGAAAATGAATAAAATGCCTGCCTCATTCCAAAGTGTCTGCTGTCGGTTAATGCAGAGGTATCTACAAATTTTGAGTTTTGCCAACTTTTATAGCCGCCTTCTACATAAATGTGACTTTTGTTTTGCATAAAGCCAAAATCCAGTGCAGCCAATATCATTCCTCCCCTTAGTTTTGTATTGTCTAAACTGTCATAGGGACTTGTCATTATTCCCGGACCGGTGGTACCTTCAACAGCCCATAAAAGTGTACCGTCTTTTTTAAACGGGGTCAGGTGAGCACCAAGCATACTTCTGCAATCCATTTGTGCTTTTACCTGTCCTATTGCTAAAAAAGCAAATACTAAAAATAAAATACGTGTTTTCATTATCTGTTTCTCCTTTTTTATTTAACATTTAATTCTTTTATTCCTTTTAAAACAATTTGTCCTTTATGTGTTTCGTTTTTTCTGAAAGGTTGAATACTTTTTATTTTGCAGTCGTTCATGCATTCTCCGCACATAATACATTCCTGATTGTCAAGCTTTGAAATATTGTTTTCTCTTGTAATTGCATTTATGTTACACGAAGTATTGCATATTTTACAACCTGCGCATGAGTTGGTAATTCCTAAAACCGATGCTCCGGGAATTTTTGTTACCCAACCGAATATTAAACCTGCCGGACAAACCATTTTGCAAAACGGACGGTAAATAAACAGAGAGCTGATTAATAATATTCCCAATAAAATATAACCTGTTAAATTTGGCGAGTATAGATTAAATATAACCTTAAAGGGTCCGATTTTGCTCCATTCTATTGTTTGTGTAATTATCAATTGAATTAATATAAGGGAGAGCAGAATATATCGGATAATTCGCATTATTCTTTGCGCTTTTTCCGTTTGCAATACTTTTATTTTGCCTATATACAAAAACTCCTGTATTGCTCCGAGATAGCATATCCAACCGCAAAATACCTTTCCGTAAAAATAGGTTAGAATTATTACCCCGACGAATAGCACACCGGCCGTCCATTTCCAGTATTGTCCCAGCAGAATCAGAACAATATTTTGAAAACTGGAAATAATACCGGGACCGCCTCGGTAAAAACCAAGTATAACAACAGAGGCAAGCAAAAACAAGGGGCGTAGTTTTCTCGTTTTTTCGTGCCGTACAAAAATACCGGCTATTAAAGTTGCAAACAGAATACCGATTGCCCAGTTGAAGCGGTTCCAATTTGTTTTATGAACCGGTTCCGAAATCGCATTCTCTTCATCCGAAAACTCGCTAAACTCGTCTCCGGCAGAATCTGAAAATTCATCATTATTTTCGAACTCATCGGAAGTATTGTCAGAATTTCCGGTTTTTGATACCTGTTCTGTGTTTTCATCAAACTCTGAAAATTCATCCGTTTGTCCAAATCCGGCTGAACCGGCCAGACTTAACAGGAATATTACAATTAAAAATTTGTATTTCATCACTTATATTTTGAAATATATTTGGGGATCAATGAATTTTACCTATGTATTATAAGTTATTCGGCCACGTTAAGTTTTAGTGTACCGAATCCCCCGTCTTTATCACATTCCCGAATGGCTGTAAGAGTAAGTTTGTCTCCTTTGGTTTCGGTTACCACTATCATTAGCTTACGCTCCCAATCATTTGCCGAAAGCTGTTTCCATTTTGTTGCCTTGATTACTTTTAAGCCTTTCAGCTTAAATTTCGTTTTATTAAGTTTTACAGGGCAGGAGCGGTGTGTTAATGCTACATTTACGGTAACAATAATTGTATCTCCTGCATGATAATACTCTTTTTTGCCTTTTGTGATTTCAAATTTAATATCACAGGCATTTGATTTTTGAGGTATTAAAAAAGTTAAAAAAATACCTAAAAAAATGGTCAAAATCCACTTCGTTTTCATATCCATTTAATTTTGTTTTGTTAATATCAATATAGTTAAAATTAACTAACTATTTCTTTAAATAAAAAACGACAGTTCTTTAATATCTGCCATTTAATTTCCTCCTGTGATTTGGTTTAATAATTTCTCTATTCTTTGGATAATTCCCTCTTTTCCTACAACACTTAAAAGATCATAAATAGAGGGACTTACCGTATCTCCCACGAGCGCTATTCTCAGAGGCTGTGCGAGATTTTTCAATTTTAAACTATTAGTTTGCATAAAATCTTTTACAAACTCCTCATAATCTACCGGTAGATGTAGATTATCAGCATTTTGTAAAGCTTGGGCAAACTTTTTCAAAACATCTATACTCTCTTCTTT
>JALVZH010000022.1:2572-7116 GCA_027022105.1 Bacteroidales bacterium
GGATGAAAAGAAAACTTTTTCTCTTGTTTGCAGCAGCCTGTACGGCAGTTTACGTTAATGCACAAAAACCGGCACAAACGGTACAACATTTTATTACGGCAACGGTTAATCCTGCAACTTCGCAACTGCGCGTTACCGATTCCATACAATATGATGTGCCCGGGGATTTTATTTTCAGTCTCAACAAAAACCTGAATATTGTTTCCTGGTCGGATAATATTGAGTTGAAACGCTTGGAATCCGGGGTAAATGAGGAAGATATAGGAATGGACAGGGATGATGCTGACGGTGGCAAAGGGGTGTTCACCAACCGCTGGTCGGTGCATTACCTCAAAAACCCGGGATATTTCAGGGTTACATATGAAGGAGTCCTCGATTCCGCATTGCGACGGAATAAAACGGACTACCAGCGCGGGTTTACCGAGTCGCCGGGAATTATTAACCTAAAAGGTATTTATCTTGCCGGTTCAACATACTGGATACCAACCATCAAAGATCACCTGTCGGTTTTTACCCTGAAATCGGAACTTCCCTATGAGTGGAAATCGGTTTCACAGGGCCGGAGAATATCTTCGGTAAATGAGCGGGATAGCCATATTGATGTTTGGAAATGCGACAAGCCGCAGGAGGAGGTTTTTCTGATTGGAGCCAAATTTACGGAATACGGTTACGAGATGTACAACGGGGTGCAGGCCATGGCCTTTTTGCGCACGCCCGACGAAGCCATTGCCACCAAATACCTTGAAGCCACAGAGCAATACATGAAGATGTATGAGACGATGATTGCGCCCTATCCCTATTCAAAATTTGCACTGGTGGAAAACTTTTGGGAAACCGGCTACGGTATGCCTTCGTTTACCCTGCTCGGCGAAAAGATCATCCGTTTTCCGTTTATTCTCTATTCGTCCTATCCCCATGAGTTGCTGCACAACTGGTGGGGCAACAGCGCTTACGTGGATTTCGACGGCGGCAACTGGTGCGAGGGAATTACCGCTTACATGGCCGACCACCTGATGAAAGAACAAACCGGCAGGGGAGAGGAGTACCGGCGTTCTACCTTGCAAAAGTTTACCGATTTTGTGAATAAAGAGAATGACTTTCCGCTTACAAAATTTGTCTCCCGTTATAATGCCTCCAGCGAAGCCATCGGGTATGGTAAAGCACTGATGATGTGGCATATGCTCAGAAGAAAATTGGGCGACGAGCTGTTTCTGAAAGGAATGCGCCGCTTTTATGAGGAGAATAAATTCAAGGTGGCTTCCTACAACGACATCCGTCTGGCAATGGAAAAGGTGTCGGAAATGAACCTGAAACCCTTTTTCGATCAGTGGCTCAACCGTACTGGTGCGCCGGAACTGGCAATTAAAGAGGTGAAAACCGACCGGTACAATTCACAATACAGAATATATCTTACGTTGCAACAGGTGCAGCCCGAAAAGCCATTTGAACTGGATGTTCCGGTAGGTATTGCCACTGCAAAAGAAAATGTTTTTGTTACCCTGCACATGACACAAAAGGAACAACCTTTTCAAATTGTTGTGAACAGTAAACCGTTAAAACTGGCCGTTGACCCGCAGTATGATGTTTTCAGAAGGCTGAATCCCAACGAAGTGCCACCGGCAATGTCGCAGGCCCTTGCTGCAAAGAAAAACCTGATTGTATTGCCCTCTTCGGCCAAAAAAGAACACAAAAAGATATACCGTGAATTTGCCGAAAAATGGATGGAAGCAGATGATGACCTTTATACGGTTATAGAAGACCGTAAACTGAAATCGCTGCCCAAAGGAAAAACCGTTTGGATTCTCGGATACGAAAATGAATTTGTAAAGGAGATAAACGGTAGGCTGGCTCAATACGGATCGAAGATTACATCCGACTCGGTAATTCTGGAAGGGAAAGCCTTTGCCGTTAAAGGCAGGGATTTTATTATTAACGTAAGAGATGATGAAAATCCGGCTTTCACAAGGGTATTTATTTCCATTGACAATAAAATGTCTGTTGACGGACTGGTACGAAAACTGCCCCATTATGGAAAATACGGATACCTTGGTTTTGAAGGCGACGAGCCGGTAAACATGGTCAAAGGGCAATGGCCTGTTTTGCATTCGCCACTGGTACGAATATTCGATTTGAAAGGGGAAAAAGCGGTTTTAAAACAAAAAAGGAGTGCCCTTGCAGAGCGGCAAACCGTTTTCTCGCAAAAGAGAATGATGGAGACCATTAAATACCTCTCTTCCGATGAGTTGAAAGGCCGTGGTTTGGGAACACCCGAACTGGACGAAGCGGCTGATTATATTGCCCGTAAATTTAAAGAGGCAGGATTAAAACCGCTTGGAAACAGCTATTTCCAGGTATTTGACCATACTTTTAAAGACAAAGGCAAACTGCATTTGAAGAATGTGGCCGGTTACATTCCGGGAACAGACCCGAAACTCAAAGACCAACCGGTAGTGGTATCGGCCCATTACGATCATTTGGGATTGGGATGGCCCGACGTTCACAAAGGCGACAAGGGAAAGATTCACCACGGTGCCGACGACAATGCCAGCGGTGTTTCCATACTGTTGGAACTGGCCAAAACCATGGGTAAGTCGCTTCATCCAAAACGTCCCGTTATTTTTGTTGCCTTTACCGGCGAGGAGGCCGGACTGATCGGCTCGCGTTATTTTGTAAGCAAAATTCACGATTATTTCAAAGGCGATGTGATGGCCGATATAAATCTGGATACCGACGGTCGCCTGTTCGACGGAAAACTGCTTGTTTTAAACGGTAATTCGGCCAAAGAGTGGAAATTTATCTTTATGGGAACCGATTATACCACAGGTGTAAAGAGCAGCGTGGTGCTGAAACAGCTCGATTCCAGCGACCAGTTGGCATTTATCGAAAAAGGGATTCCGGCAGTGCAGCTTTTTACAGGTGCTAACGCCGATTACCACCGTCCCACCGATACCTCGGATAAAATTGATCCCAAGGGGCTGGTAAAAGTAGCCACAGTTACCAAAGAGGTTGTTGAATATCTTGCCGAAAGGGAAGACCCGTTGGTGTTTACAGGGAAGATAACGGGACCAAAAACGGTTAAAAAAAGCACGAAACCAAGAGGAACCCGCCGTGCTTCCACCGGTTCCATTCCCGATTTCAGCTATACTGGCGAGGGAATATTAATAGGTACGGTAATGCCAGGCTCTGCCGGTGAAAAGGCCGGATTGAAAAAAGGCGACATCATCATTGCCCTTAACGGTAAACAGGTAAACGACCTGAAAGCCTATTCGGATGAACTAAGCAAATATCAACCTGGCGATAAAGTGACGCTTACGGTAAAACGAAACGGAAAAGATGTGAAAATCCCGTTGGTACTCGGGGAGCGATAAATTGAACAGGTTGATTAATTGTTAGGCTTAGTGAATTTTGGGGGCAATGACTCGCACCAGAGAAGAAATCCGCCGCAGGCGGACAGTCTGTTTAATTTGATGATAAAAAATAATTGTATGAACATTTGAAAACCTGTTTGAGGTAAACCTGTCGGGTTGAACGCCGGATGCGGGCAAGCTCCCGACAGGTTGGGAAAACCTTCCGGATCGCGGTTGGTGGTAAGGGTAGTGTCCCGGAAGGTCGCGCTTGGGGAAAGGGGAAAATTGGAATAATGAATATTGAATATCGAATGCAGAATTATTGAAGAAGCAATCTCAAACCTGAAACGTATTCGAGATTGCTTCAGCCTTAAAAGATGTGAGTTTCAATATTCATTTGTTTTATTCTTTCCAGGTTATCATTGCTTTACGGGCTTTGCAATGACGCGTATCCCTCTCTTTAGTTTAACTCCGATCCGCCTGAGGCGGTTTGGAATCGGGACGCGGGGTGGGAAAACATAACATACATTACACCCCATAATTCAGAGGGTGCTGACAGGTAGGCATAAGGGGCGGCGCGCCCGATGAATCTCCGAATGTTTTCCGTACCGTATTTTGAATTGGAAAAGAAGCACGAGAGGAGATTCATCGGCATTCCATTCTACATGGCTGACCTGATAATGCCTCTGAGTTGGGAAAGGAAGAGAGAAATGATCAGCCTGCGGCGGACACGTGTAAGATATCCGATGTAAGATATCCGATCAGCCAGAGGCAGACACGTGTAAGATGTTAGAATTAAGAACGAAAAGATGCAGGGCACCGTAATGTAAGGCGAACGATAAATCAGTATAACCGTCTGGAGTTTAAATACCGGCGAAACGGTAAAGAGCAAATAAAAAAACGCCGGTAATGCCGGCGTTTTTTTATTGATTCAGTTTTTTTGGTTCTTTCTTTTGTTTTTTGCGTTTTAGCCTTGATGTCAGAAAATAGACCGCCTTGGCAATATTGGTGGTGGTTACAATGGAATGAATGGCATTATTGGCAAACTGCCGCAGCAGGTTTTCCATATTAAAAACCGATTCCAGGTTCCCGAAACTTTTTCTGAGTACCTCCTCCTGTTTCACTATCTTTTCATGCAGTTGCAGGATTAATTTGTCGGCAAACTCCTCATCTTCCGGCGATACTGCTGCCGGAAGA
>JALVZH010000022.1:7126-15512 GCA_027022105.1 Bacteroidales bacterium
GAAGGTCGCTAACACCTTCGCTGATGGATTTGTTGATGTTTTTCCTGACAGGTTTGTTGATCAGTCTGTTTTTAAACAGCAAAACCAACACCGTTACCAAAAGGTAAAATCCGGCTGCTATGAAAAACCCTTCGTACAGGCTTCCGTACCTGTCGGCATACCAGTGAACAAAACCAAACGTTGCAAAAAACAAAATAAAAACAACCAGACCCGTTACAACAAGCATAAGCAACAGGTTGGAGGAAAACTCCTCTGCTTTTTTACCGAAAACGGCTTTGTTGAGGCTTATTTGAAGATCAATATATTTTTTAACCTCTTCCAAAGCCGCTTTTACCGGTTGATTCAGGTTGCTGTTTTCCATGGTATTAAGCATCTGCAGCCTCTTTGGGCTCTCTTGAAGTTGCTTTTTTAACGTCTTCCAATAATTCGTTTCCCGTTTTTTTAACATCTTCCAGAACCTCTGTAACGGTTTCTTTCAGGTCTTCAAAACGGTTGTTCAGGTCTTCCGATAATTCTCTTGTTTTGTCGGTAAGTTTTTCGCGTGTTTCTTCACCCGGAGCAGGTGCGAACAATAAACCTGCCAATGCACCTACTGCGGCGCCGATAACTATGCCCGATAAAAAGGCAAATCCCGAATTTGATGATTTCTCGCTCATTTTTCTTTGTTTTAGGGTTAAACGTTTTAATTTAAACTACAATCATTTTATTATATGTAAAACAGAAATAAAGGTTACGTTTTTTGTGTTTATTTTTACCTTAAATTCCTGTTTTACAATACATGAATTAACCAATAATCATACCACAGTTTGTATTGTTTTTAATTGCCGGATTGCGATATGGTCCTGTAGTAAAATGAATTACAATACGATGCATAATTGTGATTTTATTTTTGCAGGAAATCGCACGGATATTTTGACATATTTTAAGAATAAATCTTCATACACATATTGACAGCATGACAGCCTGGTTGTTTATCAGACTTTAAACAAGTTCTGTAATTAAAGCTGTTTTCAGGCAAAACTTATTACTTCCAAACAATTGTCGAAAACATAAAATTAAAACGTACCTTTGAAAAAAAATAAAAAATGTATCTAAGAAAAAACATCATTAAATCGTTGACGGTGGTGGTAATTGCGGCAGCAGGAATAAGCAGTGTCTTTTCCCAGCAAGAGTACCGGAATGTTCACAGGGAAGTTCCCGACGATCCTTATCTGAAACCTCAGGGAAACCGTGAAACATCACCCGGTTACAAATCATCCAATGCCATGTATTTTACCGAACAGGTGAATGTGGATTCGAACGGTGACAACATTGTAGGTGATGCTGCCAATGAGCCTTCCATTGCCATAAATCCCAACAATCCCAACAGTATTTTAATAGGTTGGCGTCAGTTCGACGATATCCATTCCAATTTTCGTCAGGCCGGATACGCTTTCTCCATAAACGGAGGTCACCACTGGAATTTTCCCGGAGTATTGGAGCCGGGGGTGTTCCGTTCCGATCCGGTATTGGGATTTGACAAGGGTGGCAACTTTTATTACAACAGCCTCACTGTCAGTCAGAACAATAATTATACCTGTGATGTATTTCGCTCATACAATGGTGGTTTTACGTGGGATGACCCTGTTTTTGCGCAGGGAGGCGACAAACAGTGGATGATAATCGACAGAACGGAAAGTATTGGTGAGGGTAATATTTATGCTTCATGGAACAAAAATTTCAGTAGTTGCTATCCCGGACAATTTACCCGCTCTGTTGACCATGGTGATAGTTATGAATCCTGCACTGCTATCGACGGAGGTCCCAAATGGGGAACTATGGCCGTGGGTATTGACGGTGTTTTGTACGTTGCGGGAGTGGATGACAGCCATGATTTCCTTATTTCCAAATCAACGAACGCTAAAGACAGTACACAACCTGTTACATGGCAGCATCATACATATGTGGATATGGGCGGATATATACAATTTCAGGCTCCTCCCAATCCTGCCGGGCTGTTGGGACAGGTTTGGGTGGCTGCCGATACTTCCGACGGAGTTGGAAGGGGAAATGTTTATATGCTCTGTTCTGTTAAGCCGGGCGGAAGCAACGATCCGTGCGACGTGATGTTTGTAAGAAGTACCGACGGCGGCGAAACATGGGATGATCCGGTACGGATAAACGACGATCCGTTGAACAGCAGCGCCTGGCAGTGGTTCGGAACCATGTCGGTAGCACCCAACGGACGTATTGATGTGGTTTGGCTGGATACCCGCGACAACCCCGGCACTTACCTGTCGTCGCTCTATTATTCCTATTCCATGACGCAGGGGCATAGCTGGTCGGCAAACCAGCGGATATCGGAAGCTTTCGACCCTCATTTGGGGTGGCCGCAGCAACAAAAGATGGGAGATTATTTCCACATGGTTTCTCTGCTCGACGGTGCTTATCTTGCCTGGGCCAATACCCTGAACGGTGAGCAGGATGTCTATTTTACCAAGATTTACAGCGGTTTTGACAAGATTGATGATGTTACGGCTGCAAACGAATTAAAGCTTACCGCTTATCCCAATCCTGTGAGGAATGCTGCAACCATTCATTATTCAATTCCCCGAAAAGGGGCAGTACGGTTGATAATTACCGATGTGACGGGAAAACATCTGTTTACGGTAGCCGACGAAACAAAACCGGCCGGAGATTATTATTACATATGGGATGCTTCCCGCTTTCCTGCCGGAATTTATTTTGCAAAGCTTTCTGTTTCAGGTAAATCGAAGTTTGTGAAATTGGTTCGTACCAATTGATAAAAGCGATTATTTTTGCGCAAAAAAAGCATGGATATTCAGCAGCGTAAAGACGCTTTCTCACGTCTTGGTTACTTTCTTCAAAATACGGAAAACAAGGATTCCGTAACCTTTAAAAATAAAGCAGAAGAGGATGCATATGTCAAACTTCAGGAGCTTACTTCCGGTTTGGTACATTATAACGGGTGGTTCGACAAAGAGCATGTAATACATGCTTTAACAGCTTTAGGTAAGAGCCTGACTTCCGAAAAACTGGACAAATGGCTCGAAAAATATGATACTAACCGGTTGCATCCCGGAGAGCCGAAGACCATAGGAGTGGTAATGGCCGGTAATGTTCCGGCAGTTGGATTCCACGATTTTTTAACCGTACTCGTCAGCGGTAACCGGCTGCTTGCCAAACTCTCTTCGGATGACAACAAACTGATGCCGGCCATTTCCGACCTGCTTGCTGCCATAGAGCCCGCTTTTGCCGGCAGAATTGAATTTACCGAAGGGATTCTTAAAGGATTTTCGGCCATAATAGCCACAGGCAGCAACAATACGGCGCGTTATTTTGAATACTATTTCGGAAAATACCCCAATATTATCAGGAAAAACCGGAACGGTGTGGCTGTATTGACAGGGGAGGAGACTGAAAAAGAGTTAAACCTGCTTGCCGATGATATTTTTCTCTATTACGGTTTGGGATGTCGCAATGTGGCCAAACTTTTTATTCCGCATAATTATGATTTCGATCCTTTGCTCCAGATACTTTCATCAAAAACAAAAGTAGCTGAAAACCATAAATATTTTAACAATTACGAATACAATAAGGCCGTTTTTCTTGTAAATAAAAGAGACCATAAAGATACCGGAAACCTGTTACTGGTGGAAGATGAAGCTTTTGCCTCACCGGTAAGTGTTGTGCATTACGAATATTACGAGAACCTGCAATTTCTTAAAAACAAATTGACCGTAAACAGCGAAAAAATACAGTGTGTGGTTGCCGGCGGGCAGTTTATTGAAAATGCCGTTCCTTTTGGTAAGAGCCAGCAACCCGAACTTTGGGATTATGCCGACGGTGTGGATACAATGGATTTTTTAACGGGGGAGCTTGCAGGGTAGGAATGTATCTTTGCTTTGAGTAAAACGATTAAAAAATTTTGAAGAAACTTCCTTTCCGTTAGTTCAGTCTTTACTGCAACATCATTCCGGAAATTGATGTACTTTTACAGCAAAATGTTGACCCGGATAGGGGCAATAAGAGTAAATTATTACAGAATGAGTTAATTTATATTCCGGAATATGAAATCAAAACTGTTTTTTCGCCTTTTCACGGTACTTATTGTTACCGGATATTTCTTTTTTACCGGTTGCAGTCCGAAACATATTGCTTCAACGGCAAAACACGGGCGGCCCTATGTTGTCATGCTTTCGCTTGACGGTTTTCGGTGGGATTACCCCGCGCATTACAATACACCGGTGCTCGATTCGCTGGCGAAGGCGGGAGTGTTTGCCGAAATGATTCCTTCGTTTCCAACCAAAACCTTCCCCAATCATTATTCCATTGCCACCGGGCTTTATCCCGATCACCACGGCATTGTGCTCAACAGGTTTTATGCCTCCGATTTGCATCGCAAATACAGTATTTCCGACAGGAAAGCCGTAGAGGACGGTGCTTTTTACGGAGGCGAACCCCTGTGGCTGACGGCAAAAAAACAGGGGATAAACAATGCGGTGCTTTTTTGGGTAGGCAGCGAAGCCGATGTGCAGGGAATGCATCCCGATAAATGGTACACTTACGACCAACAACTTCCCTTTGAGAGTCGTATCGATTCGGTGAAAACATGGCTTTCTCTGCCTCCTGCACAGCGGCCTCATCTGATAATGTGGTATTACCACGAACCCGATGGTTCCGGACACCGCTATGGCCCGCACGGAGAAAAAACCAGAGAGATGGCAGAGCAATTAGACAAATGGTTGGGACAGTTCTTTACTGAGATGCGTAAATTGCCCGAATTCAATCAAATCAACTTCATCATAACTTCCGACCACGGAATGGCAACCATTACCAAAGAAAAATCGGTATTTCTTACCGAAATTCTTGATACATCCATGTTAAGTATTATCGACGGAGGAAATCCCGTTTTTAACCTGAAAGTTAAAAAAGATAAACTGGACGAGGTTTACAGTGTGCTGAAAGAAAATCCGCACCTGAAAGTCTGGAAACACGACAGCCTTCCCCAACGCCTGCATTACGGGCACAACATCAGAACACACGACATCACCGTAGCTGCCGATACAGGCTGGA
The DNA here is from genome assembly GCA_027022105.1 of Bacteroidales bacterium. Classification (GTDB taxonomy): domain Bacteria; phylum Bacteroidota; class Bacteroidia; order Bacteroidales; family F082; genus Sulfidibacterium. The sequence continues at coordinate 12,203 of JALVZH010000022.1, forward strand.
GCATCCATCTTTCTCCCAAAAAACATTATGGCAACGGTACCCACGGATATGACAATGCCTGGCGGGCCATGCATGCCATTTTTTATGCCGCAGGTCCGGCTTTTAAAGAAAATTACCGGCAGCAGCCTTTTGAGAACGTTTCTATCTATCCTCTAATATGCCATATTTTAAACCTGAAACCGGCCAAAACCGATGGCGATTTTTCAAAAGTAAAACCTATGTTGAAATAAGAGTTAAATGATCATTATTATCTCAAAAAATAATTGTAAAACAGTACTTTTTCAAGCCGGCGGTTTAAAAAAGTACCATAATTCGTTAAATTCGTATAATTCGATGAAAACAAAATCATCGAATTACGCGAATTTCCCGAATTTAATCTCGTCTTCAACGAGATTAAATTCATGTTATACCAAATTGGATTGGTGATTGCTCAATTTATTAATACAATTTTGATTAATTTATAGTTAACTTTTTTTACAGATTCGATATGAAAAGAATTATTTTTATTTTTTTGTTGCAGGCAATCCTGTTTTCAGCTGTTGCACAGCAAAGCTTGTTGCAGTCGGGGCCCATGCCAGGATACAGTACTATGAAAGAGTCGGTTATTTGGCTGCAAACCAAAAAACAGGCTACCGTTACCATTCAATATTGGAATGTAAAAAATCCGGACGTAAAGCATTTTACTAACACCGTGATAACCACTGCACCGGAAGCGTTTACAGCTCATCTCATAGCCGACACCTTAGAGCCCGGCAACGAGTATGAATACACCGTCTTTATCAACGGGCAGCCTTTGCATTTCGATTATCCCACACGGTTTCATTCGCAAAAAATATGGAAATGGAGAGGCGATCCGCCCGATTTTTCCTTTTTGGCAGGAAGCGGCACCTACATTAACGAACCGGAGTACGACCGTCCGGGACGGCCCTATGGCGGCGGTTATGAGATATACGAACACATGGCTGACAGACACCCCGATTTTATGCTTTGGCTCGGAGACAATGTCTATTTAAGGGAGCCCGACTGGAACAGTCGGGCAGGTATTGTTCACCGCTATACGCACGACAGGGCAACTCCCGGGCTGCAGCCTTTTCTGGCCGCTACGCAGCATTATGCCATATGGGACGACCACGACTTCGGCCCCAACGACAGCGACAGAAGCTTTTGGAATAAAAACAGGACACTTGAGGCATTTAAGCTGTTTTGGGCAAATCCGTCCTATGGTGTAGGGGATATGAAAGGAACCATGACCTCTTTCCAGTGGGGCGATGCCGACTTCTTTTTGTTGGACAACCGTTGGTACCGAACACCAAACCGCAGAAAATCGGAACATAAAACGGAACTGGGTGAGCAACAACTCCAGTGGCTGTTCGATAATCTGGCAAGCAGTTATGCCACCTTTAAATTTGTGGTTATGGGGGGGCAGTTTTTAAGCAATACGGGAATGTACGAGGCTTATACCAACTACGGTTTCGACAAAGAGCGCCAAAGAATTATCGATTATATTTACAATCAGGGAATTAAAAATGTGATATTTATCACCGGCGACGTCCATTTTTCCGAATTGTCCGTTTTAAAAGAGAAAGGGAGACCGGTGATATGGGATATTACATCTTCTCCGCTTAATTCGGGGGCGAACACAAACGGAATAAATCAAAACAATACATTAAGGGTTCCCGGTTCGGTGATTATGGAACGTAATTTTGCCGAAATAAAAATTACCGGCCCCCGCAAAAACCGTGTTCTGCATCTTACCTACTACAATACAAAAGGTGAAAAACTTTGGGAATACGACATTAAACCCGAATAACACGAAGGAAAGAAAAATTAAAATAACAAATAAAAAGGGATAAAAATATTGTGCAATGGAAAACGATAAATTTCTGAAACGAACAGCGGATTATCTTCTTGAAACGGAAGGCTATGACATGAAAGATGTCCTTGTTGTGTTTCCCAACAAACGTCCGCTCCTGTTTTTGAAGAAATATCTGCTAACGGGTGCCCAAAATGTTTTGTGGCTGCCGCAAATGATGAGCATTGACGATTTTGTGCAGCAGGTAACCGGACTGACCTTTGAAGACCCGTTGCGCATCTATTTTTATCTCTATTCCATTCATAAAACCATGGCAAGCGGTGAAAACAACAATCCGGACGAATTTTTTAACTGGGCACCGGTTTTATTGCACGATTTCAATGATTTGGATAATGCACTCGCCGACCCTGCAGACCTCTATTCGTTCCTCACCGATGCCAAAGCACTGGATTTGTGGAACCCCGACGGTTCGCAGCTTACTGAAATTCAAAACAACTATCTGAATTTTTTCAGGCAGCAAAAAGATTATTATGTTGCACTCCGAAAAATACTGTTTCAGAAAAAAGCCGGATATCAGGGAATGATTTACCGGTATCTTGCTGAGCATTTTGATGAGTTGCTGGAAAAAATACCCTGGCGAAAGTTCTGTTTTGCAGGTTTTAATGCACTTACTGCTGCCGAACAGAGAATTCTCGACAATATAAAGTACAACAAGGAGTTTGAATTTATTACGGATGCCGATGAATTTTACATGACGCCGCAGCAGGGTAAACTTCCCGAAGCAGGAATCTTTTTGAATACCCTTTTTAAAAAATGGAACATAAACGACATAAAGTGGAAGGGAAACAGACTGATTAACGGCCTGAAAAAGATTGATACGGTTTCTGTCTCTTTGTCGGTGGGACAGGCCGGATATGCCGGACAGATTATAAACGACTGGCTGAAAAAAGGGGTGATTCCGATGGAAATAGCCGTAGTACCTGCCGACGAAAGTTTACTGATGCCGCTGTTAAACGCTATTCCTGTCAGTCATCCGGTAACAGGCGAAAGGATAAAATACAATGTTACACTTGGTTACGTACTAAGTCAAAGTCCGCTGTTTTTTTTCAGTGAAAGGTGGTTAGAACTGTTGAAATTGCGCAATGAGGACAAAAGCAGCCGGTTTTTTGTTCCGCTACTGCTGCAATTGCTTAACAGTGCTTTCGGGACAATGATTTCAGGCGATGATTTTCATAAATTTGAGAAAATGCTCACCGAAGGCAATCAGGTGATGATTCCTTTGGATACATTACGGCAGTATGCCACCGGAGCCGGACTTGATGAAAGGTTGACAAATCTTCTTTTCGACCATTGCATGCCGGCGGAGTTTGCGGGCAGGTTTCTGAATGTTTTTGCCCTTGCCGGTAAAATATTGGCGGAAAAAGAAGATGAGAATCCTGTTGATACATTATGGAAACACCAGTTGTACCTCGTTGCAGAGCAGATGAAATACCTTAA
>JALVZH010000023.1 GCA_027022105.1 Bacteroidales bacterium
ACTTCGGGTGAACCGGAAAAAACCGACTGGAAAGAGCTGAAGCAGATGTTGGCCCATGGCGACGTTGATAAAATTATTCTGGTGAATAAAGAGACAGCCGAGATTTATATTAAGCCCGACAGGATGAAGGGGGATAATTACAAAGATGTGAATAAAACCAATAATTTTGGCGCTTCAACTCCGCAATTTTACTACAATGTAGCTTCCCCCGACAAGTTTATCGAGGAGGTGCAGGAGGCGCAAAAGGGTATTGACGACCCGGTATATGTGGAAAGCGAAACACGGCACGACTGGGGAACAGAACTGATTGGGTGGCTGTTGCCCATTATCATACTTATCGGAGCCTGGTTTTTTATTATGCGTATGATGAGCCGGGGTGGCGGTGGTGCCGGCGGACAGATATTTAATATCGGTAAATCAAAAGCCCAGATATACGATAAGAAAACAAGTGTCAACATCACTTTTAAAGATGTGGCAGGGCTTGAAGAGGCCAAAATAGAGGTAATGGAGGTAGTTGACTTTCTGCGCGATCCGCAGAAATATACACGTCTTGGCGGTAAAATCCCAAAAGGTGTACTACTGATAGGCCCTCCCGGAACAGGTAAAACACTGCTTGCCAAATCGGTAGCAGGTGAAGCACACGTGCCTTTCTTTTCACTTTCGGGTTCCGATTTTGTGGAAATGTTTGTGGGGGTGGGAGCTTCCCGTGTGCGTGATCTGTTTAAACAGGCAAAAGAAAAAGCTCCCAGCATCATTTTTATCGATGAGATTGATGCCATTGGCCGTGCCCGTGGAAAAAATCCCATGACAGGTGCCAATGATGAGCGTGAAAATACCCTGAACCAGTTGCTTACCGAAATGGATGGTTTTACCCCCAACTCGGGTGTTATTGTAATAGGAGCCACCAATCGTGCTGATATCCTCGATAAAGCCCTGTTGCGTGCCGGACGTTTCGACAGGCAGATTTTTGTTGAACTTCCCGATTTGCAGGAGCGCAGGGAAATATTTAAAGTCCATATGCGCCCGTTAAAAATGGACAAAACCGTTGACGTTGAATTTCTTGCAAAACAGACCCCCGGATTCTCCGGTGCCGATATTGCTAATGTTTGTAACGAAGCCGCACTGATAGCGGCCAGAAAAAAACGGAGAAGCATTGGTCGTCAGGATTTTATGGATGCTATCGACAGGATTGTGGGCGGACTGGAGAAAAAGAACAAAATTATTTCACCCAAAGAGAAGCAGGTGGTTGCGCACCACGAGGCCGGACATGCTACCGTAAGCTGGCTGCTCGAACATGCCAATCCGCTGGTAAAGGTTACCATTGTACCGCGCGGAAAATCACTGGGAGCTGCCTGGTATCTCCCCGAAGAGCGGCAAATTACAACTTATGCACAAATGTTCGATGAGATGTGTGCTGCATTGGGCGGTCGTGCTGCCGAGGAGGTGATTTTCGGTGAAATAAGTACGGGTGCACTCAACGACCTGGAAAAGGTGACCAAACAGGCATACGCCATGGTGGCCTATTACGGATTGAGTGATAAAATTGGCAACCTGAGTTTTTACGATTCTACGGGGCAGTCGGAATTCTCTTTTGGAAAACCATTTAGCGAAAAAACCAATGAGATAATCGACCAGGAGATAAGCAAAATTGTTGAGAAAGCTTACCAACGTGCCAAAAAGGTTCTGACAGACAACAAAGAGGGGTTGATAAAACTTGCAAATCAGCTTCTGGAAAAAGAGGTGATTTACAGCGACGATCTGGAAGCCATCTTTGGAAAACGAAAGGGAGGCGAACCGCTGAGTGTGAAGAAACATGTTGAAGAGGTTGAGGACAAAACAAGAGCAAAGAAAACCACACGGAAAAGAAAAAACGTTAAAGAGGTTGACAAAAATGAAGTGAAAGTAGATACTTCAGACATAAGTAACAACGGTAGTGACAAAGAAAAACCACAAAAAAAATCTGCCGGCAGAGTAAAAAAGGAGAAACCTGATGAACCTGGAATTCTGAAAAATTAAGCAATGGAGAGTACCACACCAAAGGAAAAAATCTTAAGTAAGATAAGGGATGCCTTAATCTCAAAAATGGAGAATCCTTTTAAGGACATCGATTTGAACAGTCCGGTTTTTCATGAATTTGAAGATGATAAGGTTGTGGTATTTGCGCAGCAGTTTATTGATAAAGGCGGTAATTTTATTTATTGCGAAAATGAAAAAGCCTTTGTTGAAAACCTTCTTACTATTAAGGAGGACAGGGAATGGGATCGGTTCTTTGTTTCGGATGAAACACTGAAAAGCCTTCTCGATGCTCAGGGGGTGGAATACGACAGTAATGAAAAAAACTTTATTGATTTGAAAATCGGAATTACCCGTTGCGAATTTCTAATTTCCAGATTCGGTTCCGTTATGGTCTCATCGGCACTTGATTCGGGAAGAAGACTGTTTGTTTATCCCGAGGTTCATATTGTTCTTGCTTACACATCTCAAGTGGTACCCGACCTGAAAGATGCTCTGAAAGGAATGCGTAAAAAATATCCCGAATCTTTCCCTTCGCAGGTAACCGTTATAACAGGGCCGAGCCGGACGGCAGATATTGAAAAGACATTGGTGATGGGTGCCCACGGTCCGCGGGAACTGTTCCTTTTCCTCATCGACAATGAATAAAATTAATGTACATTTGCCCCTGTACTGTTTAAAAATAGTTTTCATTGAAAGACATTACAATTAGGACGATATACGGTGCTGTTTTTGTAACGGTCGTAATAGGATCGATTTTATTGCATCCGTACGCATTTATGATGGTTGCCGCCGTTGCCGCCGTAATCGGGATGTTCGAATTTACCAGACTGTTTTTTAAAGAGGATTCTTATAAAAACCATTTGGTATTTTATATTACCGGGTTTCTTGCCTATTTGATTATTGCGCTTGCAGGACTGAAAGTTATTCCTTTTTACACTATTATCTGGCTAATTCCGGTACCTTTTATTCTTACCGGTTTTGAACTGTTCCGGAAACAGGGAGCTTCCTGGCAGCACCTTAATGTTTACTTTTCGGGACTTTTATATGTAGTGGTACCTTTCGGACTGATGAATGCCCTGTTTTATACTGGAAACAGTGAGGCTGCTTATCCCGGGATTTTAATTGCCATTTTTGTTTTGGTATGGGCCAACGATGTATTTGCATACCTCTCGGGTACCTATTTAGGTAAACACAAACTGTTTCCGTCCGTATCACCCAAAAAAACATGGGAAGGAACCCTCGGAGGATTACTTTTTACATTACTTTTTGCAGCACTTGTTTTTTATATTACAAAAGAGTTAAATTTGCGTGACTGGCTGTTACTGGCAATTATGGTTTCGGTATTGAGTACCATAGGTGACTTGGCCGAATCGTTATTGAAAAGAAACAGCGGCGTGAAAGATTCGGGAACACTCATACCCGGCCACGGAGGGATATTAGACCGTTTTGATGCTGCTCTTTTTGTAACGCCGTTTGTTTTTCTCTATTTTACAGTTATTTAAAAAGGAAGATGAGGATACATAAAGAAGGATATAAAATACTAACCCCTTTGTTTCTGACAATTATTGCTTTTGCGGCATTAGTTCATTATGTATTGCCCATTCAGGAGGATGCAAAAATGGTAATGTACATCGGATTGTTTCTCCTTATATCGTGGCTTACCTACTTCTTCCGCTATCCGAAACGGGAAGTAAATTACGGCGATCATATTCTCTCCACTGCCGATGGAAAGGTTGTGGCCATTGAGGAGGTGGAAGAACCTGAATATTTTAAAGGTAAAAGAAAACAGGTTTCGGTATTTATGTCGGGGTTCGATGTGCATGTAAACTGGTATCCCATCAGTGGAACGGTTAAATATACAAATTATCATCCGGGTAATTATTTTATGGCAAAAAAGCCCAAATCTTCATCCTTAAACGAACGCAGCACCATTGTTATCGAGCAGGAAAAGGGAAAAGACATTCTGGTTCGCCAGGTGGCCGGAATTATGGCCCGCCGAATTGTATTTCATTGCAAAGAAGGCGATTACGTAAAGCAAGGTGATGAGTTGGGAATGATACGGCTTGGCTCACGTATCGATTTTTTCCTGCCTGTGGATGCCGAAGTGAATGTGACAATAGGTGAAAAAGTCAGAGCACAACAAACGGTAATTGCACATTTTTCCAAAGCAAAACAATCTCAATAAATCTTATGATTTTTTTCAGGGCGGCCTGGCAGACTTGCAGTTGCATGCCGCAAGGCATCGCAATCTGCTGTTCGCTATAGTCCTCGTCGGCAAGTTATACGGGGTCGGAATGGCATGGTAATATGTTGTTATTGGCTTCTGCCCCCACACTTCTAATCCCTCACAATTCAGAGGCATCTTCTGGTCGGCCATGTGGGATAGATTGCCGAAGAATCTCCTCTCGTGCTTCTTTTCCAATTCAACATACGGTACGGATAACATTCGGGGATTCATCGGGCGCGCTTGCAAACCTGACGGATTGAACGCTGATTTGAGGGTAAGGCCTCCGTCAGGTTGAAAAAATTCTGAAAAAATTAACACAATATTTTCACCGGTTTTGTTTTATTCCGATCCGCCTCAGGAAGAGCCCTCTGAATTGCCGGGTGTAGTGTATGTTGGCTTGCCAATCCACTTGCTAATTGAGCACTTGTCCACCGCTGGCTAATATCACATTAAACATATTACATAAAACATAATACATCAAAAATAATACATCAAAAATCCCACATCCCTTAGGCTACTTTATCCGCATCATTCACATCCTCTTCCATTCTCAGGTTGTTAATGATAAACTTCTGCCGGTCGGGTGTATTTTTTCCCATGTAAAAACTTAATGTTTCCGAAATGGATGATTCTCCTTTCAGAATTACAGGATCAAGGCGCATGTTAGGGCCGATAAAGTGCCTGAATTCATCGGGAGAAATTTCACCCAGACCTTTGAATCTTGTTATTTCAGGGTTGGGTTTCAGTTTGTTAATGGCATTAATCCGCTCCTCTTCCGAATAGCAATAGATGGTCTCTTTTTTATTTCTGACCCTGAAAAGCGGTGTTTGCAAGATGTAAACGTGGCCTGTTTTTACAAGGTCGGGATAAAACTGCAGGAAAAAGGTAAGCAACAGCAACCGGATGTGCATTCCGTCAACATCAGCATCAGTGGCTATTACGATATTGTTGTATCTCAGGTTTTCCAGACTTTCGTCGATGTTCAGTGCCGCCTGCAACAGATTGAACTCTTCATTTTGATAAACAATCTTCTTACTCAGTCCGTAACTGTTCAGCGGTTTTCCTTTCAGACTGAAAACCGCCTGTGTTTGTACGTCCCTCGATTTAGTGATAGAGCCGCTGGCCGAATCCCCCTCGGTAATAAAAAGAGTGGTTTCCAGTCTTTTTTCGTGATTTGTATCCAGATGAATACGACAATCGCGAAGCTTCTTGTTGTGCAGGCTGGCTTTCTTAACGCTTTCTCTTGCAAGCTTTTTAATACCTGCCATCTCCTTGCGCTCTTTTTCCGATTGCAATATTTTTTTGTACAGTTCCTCTGCCGTTTCCGAATGAATGTGCAGGTAGTTGTCCAGGTTTCTCTTTAAGATATCGGTAATATAATTCCTGATGGTTTGTCCGCCCGGCTCTATGTGTTGTGAACCCAGTTTGGTTTTGGTTTGCGATTCAAAAACCGGTTCCTGAACCTTAATGCTGATGGCTGCAACAATGGAAGTTCTTATATCGCTGGTTTCAAAGTCTTTGTTGTAAAACTCCCTTATGGTTTTTACAAGCGCCTCTTTAAAAGCGTTTTGATGCGTTCCACCCTGAGTGGTGTGCTGTCCGTTTACAAATGAGTAATATTCTTCGGTATAAGATCGTGAGCTGTGTGAAAAGGCGCATTCAAAATCACCTTCTTTGATATGGATAATGGGGTACCTTAGCGGTCCGTTACCATTTATATTGTGTTCGAGCAGGTCAACCAGCCCGTTTTTTGCCTGCATCTTTTCACCGTTGAAATAGATGGTAAGTCCGTTGTTCAGGAATACATAGTTCCACAACATTTCCGAAACAAACTCGGGGATATACCTGTAATTCACAAAAATCTCCTCATCGGGAACAAAAGTTATGATGGTACCCGGTTTTTCATCGCATTTTTGCAAATCATGGTCTTTAATCAGTTCACCCCTGCGATATTCAACAATTTTTGTTTGTCCTTCACGAATGGATTGTGCTTTAAAGTAGGAAGAGAGCGCATTAACAGCTTTGGAACCGACACCATTTAGTCCTACGGCTTTTTTAAATACTTTGGAATCGTATTTTGCTCCGGTATTAATTTTACTCACACAGGCATTCACTTTGCCCAAGGGCATACCGCGGCCGTAATCGCGTACGGTAACCTCTCTGCCGTTAATGGTAACTTCTATTGTTTTTCCATATCCCATCACATATTCGTCAATGGAATTGTCAATCACCTCTTTCAATAACACATAAATACCGTCGTCGTGCGAGCTTCCGTCGCCAAGTTTTCCTATATACATTCCGGGTCTGAGCCGGATGTGTTCTTTCCAATCAAGCGTCCGTACGCTGTCATCTGTGTAATTTGCAGACATACCTTCTCCTCTCTTTTGAGGCAAAAATAATGTTTCCGTAAGAGAAAATGACAGGCTTTAAAATAAGTTTTTCAACATCTTCTGTTGAAAAGGCCCGCCGGATGCGAAATCTAAATGTTCGTTAAAAAAAACTGCCAAATTTGCAGTCTTTTTGTATTTTTACCAAAAAAAAGCAGAGTCATATGGAGATTCAGAGTGTAAAACAACGGTTTGGAATTATCGGAAATTCTCCCCTGTTAAACAGGGCTATAGATATTGCCATGCAGGTGGCGGCAACCGACCTGACGGTACTGATAACCGGTGAAAGCGGAACGGGTAAAGAGGTGTTCCCCAAAATAATACATCATTTAAGTTCCCGAAAACACGGTAGTTATATCCCGGTTAACTGTGGTGCCATTCCTGAAGGAACCATCGATTCGGAGTTGTTTGGTCACGAAAAAGGCTCTTTTACCGGTGCCCATGAGGCCCGTAAAGGTTATTTCGAGGTGGCCGACGGCGGTACCATTTTTCTGGATGAAGTTGCTGAGCTGCCTTTGTCAACACAAGTGCGGTTGTTGCGCGTGCTCGAAACCGGCGAATTTATGAAGGTGGGCTCGTCAAAAGTGATTAAAACGGATGTACGTGTTGTGGCAGCCACCAATGTAAACATGCCCGAAGCCATTGAAAAAGGTAATTTCAGGCAGGATCTTTATTACAGACTGAATACGGTACCTATCTATATCCCGCCTTTGCGTGAGCGGAAAGAGGATATACATTTGCTTTTCAGGAAATTTGCGGCAGACTTTGCCGAGAAATACCGTATGCCTCCGTTGCGCCTCTCCGACGAGGCTGTTGAGGTACTTAAAAATTACTATTGGCCAGGAAATATCCGTCAACTGAAAAATATTACAGAGCAGATATCAATTATTGAACGTGAAAAATATATAGATGCTCAGACACTAAGGCGTTATTTACCCGAAACACCGAAAACCGATCTTCCGATACTTTATAACAAAAAGGAAGAAGAAAGTCACTTCACAGAGCGTGAGTTGCTATATAAGGTGCTTTTTGATATGAAAAAGGATATTACCGAACTTAAAAAAATAGTGATTGATATTCTTGACCGTAATTTGGAAGAACCGGGTTTTGAAAAGACAAAAGCCCTGCTTATTAAAAATGTTAAAGATGAACGCCCGATTTCCGCTTTTGATGTCCCCGAAAAAGAGGATATACAAATAACAACTCCCACTGATTTTCAACCACCGGCACACGAGTTTGTGCCAGGCGAGGTAGTGGAAGAGTCGTTATCGCTGCAAGACAAAGAGAAAGAGATGATTAGGAAAGCTTTGGAAAAACATAACGGAAAGCGAAAAGAGGCAGCACGCGAACTGGGTATTTCCGAAAGGACGCTTTACAGAAAAATAAAAGAATACAACATAAGGTAAAACCGGAAACGAAACGGGTATTACCGGCTTAAATCAATGGAATGTCAGTTTTTTTTAAAATGGTCCAGGTGTTTTTCCTGGCTATGATAAAATATTTTTATGCTCCTTTATACGGTCTGGCCATAAAACTCGAGTTTTGGCATACCTATTTCTCGCTGATTGCAGGAGGTGTTCTGGCTTTTTTACTTTATTACAACATAACCCGCCTGATGCAGATTTATGCCGGAATTTTTCCGCCGGTTTACAAAAAAATCCTGCCTGCCCAGTGGATAAACGGGTATGTAAAATGGAAAATAAAAAGAAAAGAGAAACGGAAAAAGAGGAGAAAATTCACCCGATGGAATAAGTTTCTGGTAAAACTAAAAAAGGTGTACGGTATGTGGGGAATTGTGCTGTTGACACCTGTTCTGCTTTCGTTACCGGTGGGGGCATTTCTTCTTCGAAAATACTATCCCGGCAACCGACCTCTGGTTATTATGGCTGGTTCCATTATAATCGAAGGCTTTCTTTTGTGCCTTTTCTACTCGGGTATCGGTGTTTAAATTATACCGCTGCTTTCAGTTTTGCAAGACCTGCCTTGCTGAATTTTCTTTCGGCATAGTCTCTGGTAACAACCAATGATTTTTTCCTTTTGCCGTTGGACGGGAGATCGAACATATCGTCCAAAAGGATGGCTTCCACAATGGAGCGTAATCCTCTGGCCCCCAACTTGTATTCAATGGATTTCTCAACAATATAATCAAGCGCCTCTTCCTGAAAAGAAAGCTTGATGTTATCCATTTCGAACAGATGGACAAACTGTTTGATAATGGCGTTTTTGGGTTCGGTAAGAATCCTTTTGAGTGCTTCCTTGTCCAACGGGTTCAGGTGGGTAAGAATGGGCAAACGACCGACAATTTCGGGGATTAGCCCGAATTTTTTCAGGTCGGCAGGCGAGATGTACTGCAGCAGGTTTTCTTTGTCCACACTTTCGTCTTTATGACCGCCAAATGAGTAACCCACAACATTTGTACGAACCCTGTGCGCAATAATCCGTTCGATTCCCTGAAAAGCACCACCGGCAATAAACAGGATGTTTTTGGTATTGACGGCAATCATCTTCTGTTCGGGATGTTTCCTTCCGCCCTGTGGCGGAACATTTACAACCGTTCCTTCGAGCAGTTTTAAAAGCGCCTGTTGCACACCTTCGCCCGAAACATCGCGTGTGATGGACGGATTGTCGCTTTTACGGGCAATTTTGTCTATTTCGTCGATAAACACAATACCCCGTTCGGCATTTTTTACATCGAAATCGGCTGCCTGGAGCAAACGGCTGAGGATACTTTCCACATCTTCGCCCACGTAACCCGCTTCGGTAAGAACCGTTGCGTCGGCAATGGCAAAGGGAACGTGAAGCATACGGGCAATGGTACGTGCCATCAGGGTTTTACCCGTGCCGGTTTCCCCCACCAGGATAACATTGGATTTTTCAATTTCAACATCATTTTTGCTTTCTTCGCGTCCGATGCGTTTGTAATGGTTATATACCGCCACCGACAAGACCCGTTTTGCTTCTTCCTGCCCGATAACATACTGGTCGAGGAACATTTTTATTTCGGCAGGTTTCAACAGCGTATGGTCCACCTTCGGAAGTTTCATCCTGCGGGTTTTCAGCTCCTCATCCAGAATGGTTTTTGCCTGCTCAATGCAGTAGTTGCAAATTTGTGCTTCCATACCGGAAACAAGCAGTTCCGTTTCACTTTTCGGCCTGCCGCAAAAAGAGCAATGCTCGTCGTGTTTTTTACCCATAATAAAGCGGTATTACAATAAAAGCGGTTAACCTTTTTCGTTACGTATCAAAACCTCATCAATCATTCCGTAATCTTTGGCCTCTTTGGCGGTCATCCAGTAATCACGGTCGCTGTCTTTTTCTATCTTTTTAAAAGTTTGCCCCGTGTGTTTGGAAATAATCTCGTAAAGTTCTTTTTTTAGTTTTAAAATTTCGCGAGCGGTAATTTCAATGTCGGAAGCCTGACCCTGTGCACCGCCCATGGGTTGGTGAATCAGCACGCGGGAGTGGGGAAGTGCCGTACGCTTTCCTTTTTCGCCGGCACAAAGCAAAACGGCTCCCATGGAAGCGGCCATTCCGGTACAAATGGTGGCCACATCGGGTTTGATGTACTGCATGGTGTCGTAAATTCCCAAGCCTGCATATACCGAGCCGCCCGGAGTGTTCAGGTAAATCTGAATATCCCTCGAAGCATCGGCCGATTCCAAAAACAGCAACTGTGCCTGAATAATATTGGCAACATAATCATCGATGGGTACTCCGAGGAAAATGATTCTGTCCATCATCAAACGCGAAAAGACATCCATTTGTGCCACGTTCAGCTGACGCTCCTCAATAATGGTTGGTGAGATATAATTTGCATAAGCAGAATTGTATTTCTCAAGGGTTATGCTGCTGATACCGCGATGTTTTACGGCGTATTTCCTGAATTCTTTGCTGCTTTCGTTCATGTTAATTAACTTTTGAAATGATGTCAATAAATTCCTTGCTTGTTACCTCTTTTACTTCTTTTTCAACGGTATCTTTGAAGAAATCGGTAAACTTCCTTTCCAGAATCATCTGTCCCAGACGCTCTTTTTCATCCCGATTGCTCAATATTTGATCCACAATTGGTTCCAGATTGGGATCCTTTTCTTCGGGAACAACACCATTGTTAAAATATTTCCTGACTTCGTCGCGAACCTCTTCGTCATTGGTTCCCAACTTGTCAGGATAATCTTTCTGTAACTTTGCTTCTATGAATTGCCATATGGAAGATTTTACATAGTTGTCGTATTGCTGATCAATCTGTTCTTTGGTTATCTTGCCCCGGTTGTTTTCCAGCAGCCATCTTTTCATAAAATCTTCCGGCAGGGTAATTCCCGATTCTTTAATCAGGATTTCACTTACGTCGTTTAAAAACTGACGGTCGCTGTCTTTTTCGTACTGCTGTTCGATAACCTCTTTTACCGCCTTTTTAAAATCAGCTTCCGTTTTAATCTCTTTATCGGGGAAAAGTTTTTTGTAAAACTCTTCATTCAGCTCCGGAAGTGTCCGCTTCTCAATTTTCTCAATTTTAAAATTGAACTTTTTCTCAATATTTTCGTCTTTTTTGTTGTCGAGCCCCAAAATTCTTGCTGCCGCCTCTTTGGTACCAAACAATTCATAAGGTACGGCTGTTACCTCATCCTCTTTTTTCTTGCCGATAAAGAGTTTTCTGTTCTTTTGTGTTTTTATCTCATCAATTTTAAATTCGATGGATTTGGTAAAACCGCCTTCCACAATATTTCCCTCGTCGTCTGTTTCATTTATAGTTGCGGTAACGGTTGAGTCTTCAGCCACCTCTTCCTGCTCTTCAACATTTGCATTGTTCTTTTGCAAGTCTTCAACAGCTTTTTTTATCTCTTCGTCACCGGCAACGACTTTGTAATAAGGAGCTTTTATTTTGGAAAGGTCGATGTTCACCTCGGGAGCCAGGGCAATGTCGAAGAAAAAATCGAATTCTTTCTGGTTGTCGAAGTCGAGGGTTTTTGTTTTCTCTTCATTGGGCAAAGGATATCCCAATAAGTCGAGTTTGTTGTCCAAGATATGGTTGTTCAATGCTTCCGAAACCAAGTTGTTGATTTCGTCGGCAAGCACCGATTTTCCGTACATCTTTTTAATCATTCCCATGGGAACCATTCCCGGCCTGAAACCCGGCATTTGTGCTTTACGCCTGTATTCCTTTAATTTTTTGTCAACTTTTTCGCGGTAATCTTCTTCGTTAAGGTTAACGTGAACCAAAGCGGTCATTTCGCCTGTTGCTTCCTGTGTTATATTCATTGAATATCAATTTGATTTAAATAAAACTGTGCGGATGAAGGGACTCGAACCCCCACGCCTTGCGGCACCAGATCCTAAGTCTGGCGCGTCTACCAATTTCGCCACATCCGCATTGCGTTGTTATCAACTCTTTTTAGTTGAAATCCGAAAGCGCACAAACCATTATTACCCTTTCGTTTTCACCTTTTTACAGATTATTTTTCCGTATGGAAAATACACCCCGTAAAAGGGCTGCAAATATACTTATTTTTTTGCCGGATAAAAGATGTCCGAAAAAATTATTTTCTAAGGATGACGGATGATAATCCTGCCGTGCATTATGCCGGTATTACTTTTTAACATAACAACATACAAACCGCCCGGCACCGAACTAACGTTTAAGAAAATCTCACCGTTGGAATAAACATTTTTGGTAATAAACCGGCATTCCCGTGCTGTCGAGGATCATCAGCCAAGCCGAGTCACGGTCGGGCGGTATGCCGAAAGTGTTTAAAAAATAGTATTCGTCGGGATTCTCACTATGACCCGATGTTTCAACTTGCGGAAATGAGGGTGGCAGCCAATAGGGTGTATTTTGCGATTTTAAACTATTGCCACCCGTAATTACAAGTATAAAAAAGATAAAAACCGGCAGATTGTTAAGAATATTTTTCATTTTGATTATTTTAAAGTCCATTCAAAAGGAAATATTTTCCAGTATTTCCGCTGTTATTCTTATGAGATCTTTTTAGCAGTAATAATTGACTAACAATAAATTGAAGAAATTAAAAAATAATCCGGCGTTTTATGTATTGCAAATAAATATTTTTCTACTTTTGCACCTCGATTTTTTAAAAATTAATTATCAATAAATTAAAGTATTAATCATGATGAATCAGTATGAAACCGTTTTCATTTTAACTCCCGTTTTATCTGACGATCAGGTAAAGGAAGCGGTAAAGAAGTATGAGAAGTATCTCAAAGATCATGGTGCGGAAATTGTGAACTACGAGGACTGGGGCATGCGCAAGCTTGCATATCCCATTCAAAAGAAGTCCACCGGATTCTACACCCTGTTTGAATTTAAAGCCGACGGCTCAATTATCCGTGATTTGGAATTGACCTTCAAACGTGACGAACGTGTTTTGCGTTTTCTGACCGTTAAACTCGACAAACATGCCATTGCCTACAACGAAAAACGTCGCAGGAAAAACAAAGGGCAGGACAGCGAGTCGGAAGAAAAGAAAGAAAACTAATTGTTAACCGCAAAAATCTAAAATCATGGCACAAAATTCAGATATCAAATATTTAACACCCATTGCAGTAGATACAACCAAAAAGAAATACTGCCGTTTTAAAAAGAACCGCATCAAGTACATCGATTACAAAGATGCTGACTTTTTGCTCCGTTTTGTAAACGAGCAGGGTAAAATTTTACCCCGCCGTCTTACCGGAACATCGACAAAATACCAGAAAAAGGTGGCCAAAGCCATTAAAAGAGCCCGTCACCTTGCATTGTTACCCTATGTTGCTGACTTATTAAAATAAAAGGAGGAGGATGATATTATGGAAATTATTTTAAAACAAGATATAGCAGGCCTGGGGTATAAAAACGACCTCATTACCGTAAAAAACGGATATGCACGTAATTATCTTATTCCCAAAGGAATGGCGGTTCTGGCTACCGAGTCCAATAAAAAGGCTCTGGCCGAAATGAAAAAACAGCAATCCTATAAAGAGGAAAAGATCAGAAAAGAGGCCGAAACCATTGCCGAAGCACTGAAAGGTACCGAGCTTACCATTGGTGTTAAAGCCAGCTCTACCGGTAAAATTTTTGGTTCGGTTAACAACATTATAATTGCCAATGCCATTAAAGAGCAGAAGAATCTGGAAATCGACCGTAAGAAAATCGTTGTTAACGACGAGCACATCAAAGAGACCGGCAAATACAAAGCAGTGGTTAAACTGCACAAAGATATTCAGGTGGAAATTGACCTGGATGTAAAAGCCGAGTAATTACATTTTATTTAATGATATAAAATCCCTTCCGGTTCCGGGAGGGATTTTTTTTGTCTCTGCATTATTTATTGTGAGAATAAGACTTACATCATGGCACTACCAGTGCTAAAAGCCTTTCGGTTAGCCAACAGCCCTGACGGCGAGGCGTATAAGCGTACAGTAGTTTGCGATGCCTGAAAGCATGCAACTGTAAGCAGTTTGCGATGCCTGGCGGCATGCAACTACAAGCCTGGCCGCCCAAAAAAAATAACTTATTCTTCTTTATCGTCGAGACCTAACTCCTGGATGAGTTTTTGCTGTAAAGTGGCCGGCTGAATGCCGAAACGCATTTCGCCGCGTACGCTGAAAGAGATTTTTCCGGTTTCTTCGGATACAACAATGGCGAGGGCATCGGACACCTCGGTGATACCAATGGCAGCACGATGACGCAATCCGGCATGCAGCGACATTTTCTTTTTCGTAACCGGTAAAATACAACCCGCAGCTTTTATTTTGTTGCCGGTGATAATCATGGCACCGTCGTGTAAGGGACTGTTTATAAAGAAGATATTTTCGATTAGTGTGGCATTGATATCTGCATTGATGATTTCGCCGGTTCTGACATACTGGTTCAATTCGTTTTCACGGGTGATAACGATAAGTGCACCCTGCTTCAGCTCGCTCATGCGCTGGCAGGCCTTTACAACGGGGTCGATATCAAGGTGGATTTTGTAACGGAAAAGTTTGTTAATGGCTCTAAACCGGAGGCCGTAACGGGAAAAAAAACCGGGTCTTCCCAGTTCGAGCAGGAATTGCCTGATTTCGGGTTGAAAAATAACGATTAAGGCAATGATACCTACACTGAAAAAGGCCCCCAGGATGTCGGAAAGCAATTCCATTTTCAATGCGTAGGTGAGTTTCCAAAGGATGAAAACGGCCACAATTCCCAGCATGATATTTACGGCGGCAGTGCCTTTCAGCAACTTGTAAAAGGTGTATAAGAGAACAGCCACCAGAAAGATGTCCAGTAAATCGAGAATCCGGATATGGATGAATAGTGTTGTCACCTGTGTGAGAATTTTTTTTCAAAGATAAAAAAAACAGGTAATTTAGGTTTAGAGATGTTCTTTTGTTTTAAATTTGAACACGCACGGCAGCAGGTTGATTACTTAATTTACAACCACAGTTACCTCAAAAGTCTTTAACGGTTTTTTTTCGGGGTTATCTTTCGGACCGTAAACCATTTGTAGTTTAGCCGTTCCCGTTCCATTGCTTTTAAAATAGTAATAATAGGTGCCGGAAGAGCCGATCCGTTCGTCTTCGGCTTTGTATTCCGATGGTTTTGCTGTGCTTAGTATGTCGTTTTCCGGTGTTGTTATTTTCCATTTGTTTCCGGTGCTGATGTTGCCTGTAAGTTGTACAACAAAACCCTCTCCTTTTTTCAATTCAACGGTTTTCCCATTATCGGCAATGGTTAATACCTTTTCTTTTCGTTATTCATTCCTCAGATTGATCTACCGTCGCTGGCAGGTCTTCTTCTGTGCTCACTTCTTGAGCGACGGACGCGCAATCAGGACCGAAAG
>JALVZH010000024.1:0-312 GCA_027022105.1 Bacteroidales bacterium
GAGATACACCGTGTATATCTTGGTGATTTGGATTTTGAAGGTTGCGGGCCTTGTCGTGAATGCAAAGTCAGGGGTTTTTGTGTTATACAAGACGACATGCAGCAGGTTTTCAAAGAGATGCTTTGGGCCGAGGTAATACTTTTCGGAACACCGTCTCAGTTTGGTGATGTCAGTGTTCCCGTAAAGAAATTGATGGAACGTACCTGGTGGATGAAAGGTGCTTTGAGAAACAAGATAGGAGGTTATGTTGTTTCGGGAAGAAGGTATTTCGAAAGCACGTTGAATACACTGCATGCTTTTATGTTGCGCCAC
>JALVZH010000024.1:322-7016 GCA_027022105.1 Bacteroidales bacterium
GCGCCACAGGATGATTCTTGGCGGGAGTGGCGCCCTCGGTTTTACCTATACCGAAATGGGTACCATAGATGCAGACTCGCTGGCACTGCGCGATTCGCATTTGACCGGAATGCGGTTGGTGGAATTGTATGAACTGATTTACGGTAAAAATTAGCGGTTCAATATTATTTACATACGGTTTAATGAATTAAAAATCAGAGAAATATATAACAAAAGTTTGAAATGGTAAGTAAATACATACTTATATTAATTAACAATTTAGAGAGATGAGAAAAATAATTTTGTTGATAACCGGATTTATCTTTCTGTTTGCTTCCGTAGGACGTTCGCAGGAAGATGCCGTAAAAACGGATCCGTCAGGAGTGTCGGACATTTCGTTGAGTATATTTAACAATGTCCGTCCGCTGATGTTGAAAAAGGGACAGGTTTTGATCAACTTTCGGTCTTCGTTCCTCAACTATTACAAAATTTACAGTCAGCAGACGGGAAAACCCGAAAAGATTCCTTCCGTTGTGGTTTGGAATGAATCTTATTTTAATGGATACGTAACCTACGGTTTGTCTGATAAATGGAATCTTTTTCTGGAACTTCCATTTGCAAACATACATCATTATTCGCCCATGGGACGGGTTTCGGGAGTTTGTTTCGGCGATATAAAAGCGGGTGTGGATTATCAGTTGATGAAAAAAGCCGGTGATGCACTTGCCGCACGGGTAACGCTGGGATTTCCAACCGGTACGTACAAAAACCTTGATGCCGGCCAATATCCCACGGGGCTGGGTTCCTTTACTTTCAAGGCGCAATTGAGCGGGATGCATCAATTTAAAAAAGTGCAGATGCTTTATTCGGGATATTACGATTACCGCACCAACCGTCAGGGTATTTCCACGGGTGATGAAACCGGTCTCTGGTTGATTTTCAGAAAACCTTTTAAAACCGGTTTCGGGCTTTTCGGTATTGAAGGCGGGACTACTGCTTATTGGAATTTTGCAGACAAAAAAGATGGCGCCGTTCTTCCCAATACTGCCGATTATTCGGTGGATTTGTATGTGGGCGGATGGTTTCAATACATGAAAAAGTTTAATATCCGTTTTGCGGTACCATACAGTATTTATCAAAACAATTCGTGGCTTACCCGTTACACCGTTATGATTCAATTCGACTACCTGTTAAAATAATCTAAAAAAAGTAACGCCATGCGTAAAATATTAATACCCGTTGATCCGTCGGATTACACAAAAACAGCCATGGAATATGCTGCGCTGTTTGCAAAACCTGAGAAATCAATAATAGAAGGAGTAGCCATTATTGATGTGCTGGATGTGATAGAACATGCGGCCACCTACCTGCCTTTGCCTCAGGGACTCGACTCTCACAAAGAAAAAGAAGACCAATTGCTGAGCGAAACCCGTGCAAAGGCAGAAGAGGAGATGAAACAATTTGCCCGTTTTTGCCATGAGAAGCATTTGAAATGCAATATAAAAATTGCGGAAGGCCGTCCCGATTATATTATAGAAAAGGAGAGCCTGTTTAACGACCTGGTCATTATCGGTATGCGCAACTATTTTCATTTTGAGCGGGAAGACAAACCCGAAACATCCCTTAATCAGATACTGGGGCATACCATTACCCCGATTTTGGCGGTAACAAAAAAATTCAGGCCTGTAAATAAGGTTCTGTTTGCTTACGACGGCAGTATGCCTTCCATTAAGGCCATCCAGCGGTTTGCGTTTATGATGCGAAACTATTCGTACGAGGCTGTTTTGCTTACCAAAAGCAACAATGAAATGGCCGCTCACGAAGCATTCGACAAAATGGAGCAATATCTGGAGCCTTATGATAACATTACCGTTTTCAGAAAATGGACGCAGGAATCGCTCATCAAAACATTTGAAAAAGAGTTTAAAAATCAAGTAGATATGGTTGTATGCGGAATGCACTCGCAAAACCTGTTAAAACGGTTTTTTGTGGGATCGTTTCCCAAATATCTTATTGAATTAAACGAAATCCCGGTATTTATCGGACAATAAAAATTAATCAATAATTAAAATAAAAACAGAGATGAAAGTAATGGTTAAGAGTATGGCAATAATGTTTGCAGTTGCAATAATGTTTGCCGGTTGCAAGCAGTTTGATAAAAAAGAAGAAAAGGTAAAAGACCCGGTATTTATGGGGTATATTGAAAACACACAGGTAAATGTTACCACCCGGATGCCCGGCAGAATTACCGATATTTATGTTGATGAAGGTGATACCGTAAAAGAGGGACAACTCATTGCCCAATTGGATACCCGTGAAATTTTGGCCAACAGGGATGCCCTGATGAGTAAGTTGAAAAATATTGAGGTCAACAAAAAAAGGGTGGAGAACCTGTATAAAGCCGGGGCCGTTTCGCAGCAGAAATTAGATGAGATTACCACCGGTTATGAGATGTTAAAGGACAAGATACGTGCCCTGGACACCCGCATTGAGGACATGACCATAAAAGCACCCATGGATGGTATCATCAACGTAAAGGTATTGGAGGTAAACCAGATGATGCCCCCGGGGATGCCGGTGGTTATTGAAACGGATCCTGAGGGAACATGGGCCCGTTTTTCAGTTCCCGAACGTTATCTGAATCAGATTGATCTGGGGAAAACCTTTACCCTCGGGTCAAACGTGCCGGGGCTCTCTTTCGGTGCCAAAGTGGTTCAGATACTGCCCATGGCCGATTTTGCCACACATACCCCTACCACCACCCGCGACGAGCGTGATGTCCGTACTTTTGACGTTAAAATGAAAATAACGGATCATCTGCTCAAATGCAAACCGGGCATGTATGTTTATCTGACCCTGAAACCGGTTAAGGACCAAAATTCAACATCCACCAAATAACCCAGACTATGAAACCGATTAAACTTATTGCGACCGTTCTGTTGAGAATTGTCCTGATATCGGCGGCATTGGTACTGTTTTTCAGCCTGATGGCAGGGATGTATTATAAAAGTTCGCCCCGCCGCATTAAAACGGCAATTGTTGACGAAGACCACTCGCCGCTGAGCCGTTCCATAGCGCACAACATCAGGGCCTCGGAATATTTTGATGTAACCGGTCAACCCGTTGATTATCTCGAACTTCAAAAACAGCTGGATGAAGGGGTTGTGGATGTCGGGGTTGTCATTCCCCACGATGCCTACCGTGATGTGCTGAACCACAGAAATGTAAGGGTGCTTGCCGTTTTAAACGGTACCGCCAACCCCATTGTTCCCAAAATGTCACTGATGATGCTCAACAAAATTGTGATGACACTGAGCACTCAGCTTTCAATGAAAATAAGAGTGGAAGACCTTGGCACCGTTCCCAACGTACGGCATGCAAAAAAACCGTTGCTTATGGTAAGCGAAAGGGTTTTTTATGCACCCGGTTTTTCCATGGAATCGTCAATGCTGCCGGCCTTTATGGGACTTGCCATGCAAATCGTTTCCATGCTTATTGTTTTGTTTGCACTGATGTCGAACCTGAACCTGGTAAAAGCAAAACTCGGATACATCAGGCAGGCAAGGCAGCTTCCTTTAAAAGCGATTATCCCGCCCTTTTTTATCAGTTGGATCATTGTCTCTTCGGGAATTTCCATAGCCTTTTTTACAACCATGAGGTTGTTTCATGTACCCTTTACCGAACATACCATGTGGGAGGTGGTTGGTATCATCTCGGTTTTTGTTATGGCCATGGAAAGCATATCCTATTTCCTGACTTTGAATATCCACAACGGGGCCATATTGGCGGGTTTAATCACGCTAATCGTTATGCCTGCCTTTATGTATTCGGGTTTTTTGATTCCGCAGGAGCAAATGGCGCCTGTTCCCGATATGATAGGGAGCTGGTTTCCGCTAAGGTATTACCTTAAAGCTCTGTATCCGGTGTTTAACCACCACCAAAGCCTTCATTTCGTCCGGCCTCAACTGAATGTCTTGTTTTTATACATCGCAGGATTTTTAACCCTTTCGGTTATTTCAATCATTATCGGACAAATGGAACGTCATTACAGAAGAAAAAAATCAATAAAAGTGACTAACGAAGTGAATATAGAGGAGGAGAAAGCATGAAGAAGTTGAGAATAATAGCAATGGTAATTATTTCCGGTGTTTTAACAATGCCGGGATTAAAAGCGCAGCGGGCCATAAAATTAGAGGAAGCCATATCCATTGCATTGCAAAACAATCCCGCTGTTGCAGTGGATAAAAGTGCCATACAAAGCGCTGAAGCAAAATATACACAGGCACATTCCACCTTATTGCCCAAAGCCAATATTTTGTCGAAGTATTTTTACGGCAACAATCTTCCCGGGATGTATCCGCTGGAAGGGGTGGAGGTTCCGGTTTTGAACAACGGAAATCCCACGGGCGATAATATTGTTATGCATCCCATGGCGCCGTTTGCCAACAACGATCGTGATGTTTTTACCTTTGATTTTAATATGGTTTATCCCATTTATGCAGGAAACAAACGGGTGAATGCGGTTGAAAGTACCAAACAACTGAAGCAGGCTTATTATGATAATCTGAAAGAAACGGAAGCCGGTTTAACCTTTAAGGTGAAAAAAGCTTTTTACAACAATTTGCTCATTGATGCTGTAATTAAGGTATATGAAGAGGCACTGAAACAGATGAATGCACACCTTGATCTGGCTAAGAAAGCCTATAACGAAGGTGTCCGTTCGGAATTTGATATTATTAACTTCCAAAGTAAAGTCGAGGAATTTAAAAGTAAGATTATCGAGCTGAAAGGAAAGCGTAAAGTAGCCCGGACAGCTCTGAAAAACCTGATGAATCTGCCGGATACTGAAGATATTGTGTGCGAAGGAGATATTGAAGATGTGAATTTGGAACCCGGTGCACTTCCGGTAAGTCTGGAACAGATAAAAACCGGAAACCATAAGTTGCAAAGCCTCGAAAAGATGAAAGGGGTTCTGAACAGGAAAGAGAAGATAGAAGCGGCAGGTAATATGCCGACACTTTTTGCATTCGGAAACTATCATGTGTATCACGGAATGGATTTTCCCCCTTTCGATAAAACCTGGCGGAACGGTTATGCCGTGGGTGTAGGTCTGAAAATCAACCTGTTTGACGGCAATATGACCAAGGGGAAAGTGCAGGAAGTGAAAGCCGACATGGAAAAGATTGATGCATACCGCGAAGGTCTGACATTGAAATTAAGGTATGAATACCAAACCGCTCTGGAGAATATCGAATCGCTGAAAGCGCGGGAAACAGCAAAAAATATGAACCTGCAGGTGGCCGAAAAGGCCTATCACATTGCCGAAATAGGATATAAAAACGGTGTAACAACCAACATTGAGCTGAACGACGCCCAGGTAAATGTGTTGAAAATAAAAACGGAGTTATTAAACATTAAAAAATCACTTCTCATTGAATATGCCAAGCTGGAATATTTGCAGGGAGGAGACAGTATTAACAATAAATAGTTATTGATATGGATAAAATGGATATTAACGAACTGCTGGCCGGAATGGAAGCCGAGCTCGGACGGGAACCCGTCCCAATGAAAATTTTGGCCGAACTTGACGAACGTATTGTGTTCGAACATGCCAAAAACAAGAATGTAGCCTTTTCGGGTGAACACATTCCGCCTAAGTACAAACTGCTGATGAGTCTGGCCATTAGTGCTGCCATGGGTGTGGAACCATGTATTGAGACTTATATTACCTCAGCTTTGAATAAGGGTATTACAAAGCAGGAGATTTTGGAAACTATTATGGTGGCACGCTTTGTTAAGGCCTCTACAGTTATCAGTACCACTGCCGACAGCTTAAAGCTGATATTGGAACATGAAGCTAAGAAAAAAAGCGAATAGATAATTGATGCCGGTGTTGTATGGGTTTATTGCCAACAGGCACCGGCTTGTTTTTACAGAGAATAAAAACGGGTAATCATGACACGGGCAGTACGTACATCCGGCGATATCAGGCGGATACAAATTAAACAGGCCGCAAAAGAGATAATCTTTCAAAACGGGCTTCAAAATCTTTCTACCCGGAATATTGCGGCAAAAGTGGGTATCAGCGAAGGAACCATCTTCCGCCATTTCGGTACCAAGAAAGATATATTCTTCGACTTGTTGCACGATATCAAGTCGGAACTGTGCGACCCGCTTTTTGTGATTTCTCATAACAACAGAAGTCCCGAAGAACGGCTGTACGAATATTTTTGTTATCATATCAATTACCTGTTGCTGAACAAAGGGATAACCATTTTGTTTTTTACCGAAGCATCCTATCAAAACAGTGATGAATTGAAAACCGAGCTGAGTAAATTGTATCTCGATCTGAAACAGAATTTTGCAAAGATTCTGTCAGACGGGATAGAGGCCGGTATCTGGCATCACGGAATATCCGTAAACGATCTTGCAGGATTGTACATGGGTATTCCGGTTACGCTAACCATTGAATTTACATTAAACAATGAAGGGTTTAACGAAAAGGATTTTTGCGATACCATGCACAGGCTGTTTATCAAGATTCTGGAAAAGTAGTATCTTGCGCTTTGTAAGCATGTTGCTAATCATTGAGCTATGGTTAAAAAAAGGCCATATGGAAAATTGCTTTACCGGCAGATTATATCATTTTTCCCCGTTCAACTGGTTATTGGCTATTTTAAATCCCATCAGTTAATTCTTCTTTCCTGGCTGTTGC
>JALVZH010000024.1:7026-15412 GCA_027022105.1 Bacteroidales bacterium
TTCTTATAGTGGCACAACTGTTCGGAAAGAAATTCGGACTTCCCGTATTGTTTCTCGCCCCTGAGTACCTCGGCAGCGTTAATGTATATTCCTTTTTCTTTTTGGGGCTTGCCACCGGTAGTTTTATTATGGCTTTTCATATTTCTTCCTATATTGTAATGGCCCATCGCTACCCTTTTATCGTTACCCTCTCAAAACCTTTTTATAAGTACGCCCTGAATAACTCTGTTATTCCGTTTGCATACATTTTGTTTTATCTTTATCAAAGTGCGCATTTCCAAAAAGAATACGAGCTAATCGGCAGTTTGTCAATTGTTTATAATTTACTCTTGTTCCTTGCCGGAGTGCTTGTGTTTGTCTATCTTTCTTTCGGTTTCTTTTATTTTCTTGTAAAGATTTTACCACGCTGTTGCAGACAAAGTTTTGGGAAAGTAAAGAAAACACAACCGTACAGGTGGCTGTACAAAGCAATAGAAAAAGACAAAGAAAAAAAGGTAAGCGAATCACTTGAAGCAGAATCGGAGAAAGGAGATGTAGAGACCTATATCATGACATGGCGGAAAATTGCGCGAACGGCATATTACAAACATTACACGAAAGAACATTTCAAACGGGTTTTTTATTATCAACACCGGAATGCATTTATATATGTATTGTTTATCCTTTCGTTTATTATTTTAAGGGGATTAATTAAAGACTACGCTCACCTTATTATTCCGGCAGCAGCAAGTTTTCAGATTATGCTTACGGTTACAATTCTAATAATCAGTATGTTTTATATTGTATTCAGAAATTGGACTTTTTTTGTGCTGAGTTTGGTTATTGTGGCTGCCTTATTGGTTTCGCCTGCTAAAATATTGTCTTATAACGACAATGCTTATGGTCTGGATTATTCAGTTTCGGGAAAAAAGGCAAAAATCAATCCTTTTGATCACGGAAATTTTGCTTCGGATTCGTTGCAAACCATACAGATATTAGACCGGTGGCTGGAAAGGAATACCGATATGCAACATCCTGAAAAGAAACCCAAATTAGTGGTGGTAAGTACAAGCGGGGGAGGGCTCAAACTGGCGGTATGGACTTACTATGCATTGTCGTATGCCGACAGCTGCTTAGACGGGAAACTGCTGGACCATACGGAACTGATGACCGGTGCATCGGGCGGCATGCTGGGTGCAGCTTTTGTCAGAGAGCTCTGTTTAAGGCGAAAAACGGGGGTCTCTGATTTTCACCCTGCTGATGAAAATTTGAAAAACATATCAAAAGATATTTTAAATCCGGTTTTTTACACCTATTCCATGAGCGACTGGTTTTTTCGTTTGCAAAAGTTCCGGTATGCAAACAAATATTATTTTAAAGACCGTGCTTATATGTTTGAACAGACACTGAACCGGAATTTGGGGCCTGTTCTTGACAAACCGCTTATTGCTTACCGGAAACCCGAGCAGGAAGCTTTGGTACCGATGTTGGTGTTGTCGCCGGCCATTGAAAATACGGGTGCACAACTGATTATTTCGCCACAAAATGTTTCTTATCTGACCAAAACCATGCCCGGTGAGGTTATCAGGAATATGGAATTCCGGTACAACTACCGTGCTTTTAATGCCGACAGCCTGAGGTTTTTGTCGGCTATCCGGATGAATGCCACTTTTCCTTATGTAAGCCCCGAGGTGAATATGCCCGGAGAGCCTCATCTTGCCATTACCGACGCGGGGTTGAGCGATAATTTCGGTTACATTACAGCCTTCCGCTTTATTGTAACTTTCAAAGAATGGATTGAAAAGAATACTTCGGGAGTGGTAATGATTCTGGTGTATGAAAATGACCGGAAAAAAATTTATTCCATTCATAAAAATATTCTGTACCGGTATATTCGTCCCATGGGTTCCCTGTTCGACGACTGGTCGTTTGTGCAGAAAAACAATTACCTCGCTTCGCTGCTTTCGTTAAATAAAATGCTTCCGGGCAAATTCTTTATGGTTCCCCTTAGTTTTGGAAACGGAAAAGAGCACATTGCTTTAAGCTGGCATCTTACCAAAAAGGAAAAGCAAATCCTCTTACAAAATATTCACAGTGATGAAAATAAAAAGGCGATAAATCTTTTACGTGGTTTACTGGATTCCGAATAATAAAACAGGCCGGTTTATTGCTTTAAGAATATCTGAAACTGTACAATAGCAAAGTAATTGGTGAGTTTCCCGTTTGCAATTTGTGCGCCGTTGTCCAGCATTATTTTCAGTTTGTTGCCGTTCATCAGGTAGCTGTATCCCGCATGTATCACAGGATTGTTTGCCGTGCTCTCTATCAGGTCGTTGTATTGGTTCCACGAGGCGGAAATCTGGTTTTTACCAATATTCAACGTGGCCAGCACATAATATCCGTTTGCAATGCTGTTGTTTAAGCTTGCCCATAAATATTCGCCCTGAATTTCAAAATTATGAAACCGGTACAGGGCAAAGAGGTTAAAACGCAGATCGTTCCCGCTGAACAGAACGGAGTCGGGTAAAATGCCGTGCAGTTGCAGTTGGTCGGCTTTGCGGTACATTACCGAATATCCTGTTTGCAGATTCTTTTTGAAAAGGTAAACAGCAGTCCTTTGGGTTACCATATAACCTGAATTATTAAACCTGTATTCCAAAATCCCCGTGCCGTTAAAAACACCGAGCCAGGCTTTTACCGTTTTGCTTGCGTTTGTAAAGTTTCCTTCTATCCCTACATCACGCACGCCGAGTGTTCCGTTGGGTATTAATGCCTTGATGACTACGGAACGTCCTGCCAGCGGAACGATATAATCGCTTTGGTGGCGTTGCAAACTGTAATGGGGTGTAAATTGACCGAAACTTAGTGTAAAATGCCCCGTTTTGTAAAAAGCTTTTACATCTTGCAAAAAGAAAACTTCCTGATGGTAACTCGATAATGTTGCCTGAACATGAAAACCCCAATGTTCGCCGAAACCGGGGCCGGAATTTAACCACAGTTTAAACCTTTTGAGGGCGAATGAATTGATATTGTCAAAATTTGTGGTAAAACGGAGCTGCGCATATCCGTTCCAATCGGCCATATTTGGTTTCGGGCTCTGCGAAAAAACCTCGTTTGAAAAAAACAGAAAGAGGATAAAAACAAAAATGAATGATTTAACTTTTTGCATAAAAATAGAATTTAAACTTTATTTGCCGTTTTCCATTAATTTGTTTTGTTCAAATTGCACATTAATTAATGTTGGTAATCAATGCTTTATTTGATGCGGCAAATTTATTATTTATTCATTGCCCGTGTGTAAAAACAACTGCCGTCAACCCTTATTTTTATTCATTCCCGTTTTCCGAAATTTTTTCTTTTCAGGAATCGAATCTCTGTATCCCTTATGTACAAAAGCATACGGAAAAAATGTGAGAAACCCGGTTAACAATCCGGTAATAATGAGTTAACAAAAAGATAATATTGAAATAAGGCAAAATGCTTTTGGTGAAAAAGGAATTATAGAAGAAGCATTAAGCTTTGAATGAACTTGTCCGGTTTGCCGTTTTTCATGCAAAAACACCATACATCATCTTAACGGCTATAAGAATTAAAACCACGGCATAAATTATTTTTACATGATGCGACTTTGCTTTGTGCGTCATGTAATGGCCGCCAAGCTGTGAACCGATAATAACGGCGATAACCACAATGATGGTCAGTGTCCAGTTGGTATTTCCCTGTGAAACATGGCCCAGATAACCCGAGAATGAGGAAAATGTTACCACGAAAGCGGTAGTTGCCGCGGCTTCCTTGGTTTTATAACCCATTGCCATCAAAATGGGCGCAATAATAAAGCCGCCCCCGAGTCCCAGCATACCGCCTGTAAAACCGGCAAACCCGCCCGCAAAAAATCCGATGATACTTCTCTGTTTCAACGAAATTTTCTTTTCAGGTTCAGGTACTTTTGCCACCCAGATAATTCTTGAAGCAGCAGCAAGAACCATAATGGCAAACAGGACTTTGAGGGTTTGAACCGGAACATGTTCGCTGGTCATGGCCCCAAGGGGTGCCGCAATAAGGGCAGTGGCAGCCATTACGGCTCCGCCTTTCCAGTCAACCATCTTTTTTCGGGCAAAAGGGATAAGTACAAATGCGGTATTCAGTCCGTTGAGCAACAATCCGAGCGGTATGGCTACCGATACCATATCGAACCCCGACCAGTTTAGCACCGGCACGTAAACCATGCCGCCTCCCAAACCCAGCATGGCAAAAATAAACGAAGCAATGGCAATGATGAAAAATACGATGGTGTAAAGTGCCATTATATTATGATTTAATAATTATTTATCCAAAATCTTCAATAACAATTGCATCATCCTTGAACAAAAGTTGTTGATGTGTAGTTCACCATTATTCAGGATGAGTTCTATGTTCAGGGAAACGGGAATACCCATGTAAAGCATGGCAATATTCTCAACGGGAATGGACTTGTTCCAAATGTCTGCTTCAATCCCTTCGTAAATTATTTTACTAACCAACTGTTTTTGGTCATTAAATATCTGCAACAGGTTGGTTTTAAGTTCTTCATCGTTGTTTTGCGACGATTCGGAAAAGAGCAGCATCGTGATTCCCTTGTTTTCCACCAGATAGGTCACCGTTTGGCAAATGAATTCATTCAGTTTTTTGGCCGGCTCTTTGCCGGAGCCGGCAATAGCACGCAGTGCTCCGATAAAATCACGCTGAACATCATGAATTATGGCAAGGATAATGTCTTTTTTTGTGTTAAAATGCCTGAAAATGGCACCCTCGCTCATTCCTATCTTTTTTGCCAGGTTGCGGGTGGAAAGGCCTTTCAACCCGTCGGTATAAACAATGTCTATAACTGCCTGTTTTATTTGCTCCTGCCGTATTTCGGTACTCTGTTTTTTCATCCTTTGTCTTGATTGCAAGTAAACGCTTGCAAAGGTAGTGTATATATATTATGTTGGAAACCGAAAGCCAGAATATTTTATAATTTATCAAATGTTTAGGCTTTAAACAAGTTTTAATAGTTAACCGGCGCAGCAACTCAATTTCGAAACATCTTTTCCAAAAGCAATTGCTGCAAGCTTTATTCCTTCCGAAAAGGTTAAATAGGGGTAAAGCTCTTCTGCCAGCTCTTTTACGGTAATCCCTTTCCTGATGGCAAAACCCAACAACTGCACCAGCTCACCTCCACCCGGTGCTACCACCCGGGCACCGAGAAGCCTGT
The DNA here is from genome assembly GCA_027022105.1 of Bacteroidales bacterium. GTDB lineage: Bacteria > Bacteroidota > Bacteroidia > Bacteroidales > F082 > Sulfidibacterium. The sequence goes on from JALVZH010000024.1 coordinate 12,239, forward strand.
CGGTATGTTTGTTGCGAATCAGTTTGATAAAGCCGCGGGTGTCATTGGCGGCAATGGCTCCGGGAACCTCTTTGAGTTGCAGTGTTGAGGTTTCGTACGGCAGTGCATGTTTGGTGGCTTCCGTTTCATCCATTCCCACACCGGCTACCTGCGGATCGGTGAAAACAACCCAGGGCAATGAGGAATAATCCACCTGTTTTTTTGTGAAAGAAAAGGCATTTTCCACGGCTGTCTTCCCTTCATGTGCCGCGGTGTAAACGTAAGCGGGAGTGTTAGCCACATCGCCGGCGGCAAAAACGTGCTCAGAACCGGTTTCCAGCCTTTCATTAACAATCACCTGTCCAAGATGGTTTAAAACCACATCCGTATTTTCAATACCAAGATTGTCCGTATTGGGTTTAATGCCGGTGGCAACTACCAGTTTTTCCGCTTCAAAAACCTTTTGTTCGTCATTTGTGCTCACAAAAACTTTTATCCTTTGGCCTTCTTCTTTTATTTCATCGAAAAAGATTCCTGTATGGATATCAATTCCTTCATTTTGCAAGTGAAGTTTGAGCTCCTCCGATACGTCGGGTGTAAGTTTTGATAGAATGTGTTTCGAGCGCTGTAAAACAGTTACTTTGGTCCCCAGACGGTGATACGCCTGGGCGATTTCGAGGGCGATGTAGCCGCCGCCGAGGATAATCATCGAACCGGGTTGCTCTTCTAAGTTGAATAGAGAAATATTGGTCAGGTAATTTACTGAATACAACCCTTTAATATCCGGAATAGATGTTCTTGCACCGGTGGCAATCAATATTTTTTTTCCACGATAGTCTTTTTCGCCGTTTACCGTAACCGTGTTGTTGTTTTTAAATTTTGCCCGGCCTTTCAATAGTGTCAGATTCCTGAAATCGCTCACAACATCCATGTACTTTTTTTGTTGCATGGCGGAAACAAGCTTTTTTTTATTCCTGATGATTTGTGCAAAATCAATTTCCACACCGGTGGGTCTAATGCCCTGAAAATTGGAATGGGACGCTTTGTGTGCCGTTTCACCTGCACGAACCAGATATTTGGAAGGGACACACCCCACGTTGACGCAGGTGCCGCCGAAATCAAGTCCGTCGTTAATCATCAAAGTTTTTTTGTCCGACTCTTCCGCTTTAATGGCAGCCGAAAATGCCGCTGAGCCCCCGCCGATAATGATGAGGTCGTATTCCGGAATGTTGCCTGCTTTCGCAACTCCTAACTTGCCCGTTACCCTGTAATGCCCTGTTTTATTGATGATTTCAATAATTTCTTCTTCGGAAATTTTGCAGGGGTCATATTCAAATTCCCCTTTGGCTTCCGGATAATTTATGTTTTCGCTGATGATTCCTTCCCTGCCTTTGAATAATTTTGAAATGGAAGCGGCACAGGAATCACAGGTCATCCCCTCTATTTTGTATGCTGTGAATTTCATGGTTTGTTTTTTACTTTGTATCCCGTCTTGTTAATGGCATCTATAATTTTCGCTTTGTCCACTCTCGATTTATCATAGGTAATATCGGCGGTTCCGGTTTTATAGTCGGCTTTGGCTTCTATCACTCCGGTAAGCTCGTTGGCAGCATGTTCGATGTGATTGTTACAAGCCTCACAGGTCATACCTTCAACATTCAGGTGAACAGTGAAAATGCCGTTTTGTTTTACTATGATAACTTCTTGTTTAGTATCCGGATAGAAAATATCTGAATAATAAGGAAATGCAAGCATGGCTACAGCAAAAAGAGTTACAACAGCCAAAAAGAGTGTGCTTTGCAGAAAAGGCTTTTTTTCTTCCTCTTCACAGTTGCATTTTATCTCGTCAGGTTTTGCCGGTTTTAGTTTAAGGTACCATGCAAATGCAAGCACCACGATGGTAATGCCTGTTAAATAGGGGCGCAATGGTTCTAACCACGAAAAAGCACTGGCAATGCCCGATGCTCCCGATATCAGTGCCAATACCGGTGTTATGCAGCAAAGTGAAGCTGTTACCGCCGTTACTATTCCGGCTCCGGCAAATTTGTTTGTTTTCAGGGTCATACGGTCTCCTTTCTTGTTTTGTTCGACATATGTTTAAAAAGCTGATTCAACAGTTCTTTATGTTCGTTTTTCACAGAATAAAAAATGGTTTGTGCTTCCCGTCGCCTCTCAATTAGTTTCCCGTCTTTCAGCTTCCTCAGGTGTTGTGAAATTGCCGGAATGCTCATCCCAAGAATATCCGACAGGTCACAGGGACACAGCTCTCCTTCCTCTTCCAACAGGTAAAGAATCTTAAGCCGGACTTCATTTCCTGCAAGGGATAAAACGGTGCTTAATTCTTTAAAGGAATCTTTATTTTGTTTTACAATTTCTCTGCAATTATCTATTTGCACCCTGTCGGCATACAAACGGATACATGTTTGGCTGTTTCCCATTTTTTACTGTTTTTTTAATTAACCTGGGTCAAAACTACTGCTTATTTTCTTATTTAAGTAAATGCTTAAATACAGAACGTGTACTTTAACAAAACTTTAACAGAAATTTACTTTTTTGTTCAACTTTTTTTATCGAAGTTGTTTAAAGTTAAGGTGATGACAATGAGTATAAAATATTGAAAACCAGAAAATGAATTCCATTGTTCCCCTCCTTGGAGAGCTTGTCCCGACTTTACGTCGGGAGGTATAGGGGTGGGTTTATAAAAAAAAGATATTCACTTTTCTGGTTTTCAATATTTTATAATTTATCAAATGTTTAGACTTTAAACAAGTTTATCGAAAAGAAAGAACCAAATAAAATGAAATAAAACGATTGCTTACCCACTCTGACAAATAGGTAATGGATAAGGCAAATGAAATTCACTCAAACACTTACCTGTACACCCAATCTATTGGTTTAAATCAAAAACTTAATCTTTGTGCCGCAGGCTGTTCAGTTTTTACCATTGTAAAATTCTAAATTCATAGTCGGAAATCTAGAATTGCATTTGATATGATTAGTCAATTATAATTTTTCTGCCGCACTTTAGTGCGGTTTAATACAATAAAAGAGACCACCGGCTTTAGCCGTTAAAGATTTATAATACTCCCCAAAAATCAGACCACTAGTTAAGATGAAAAAAAGTTTAATTTTAACAGTGGAATTATGAAATCAAAAAGAAGAAAATTTACAGCAGCTTTTAAGGCACGGGTAGCC
>JALVZH010000025.1 GCA_027022105.1 Bacteroidales bacterium
GTGTGAAGTTTGGTATAGGCCCCGACATAGAAAACGGTTTTTATTACGACATCGATTTTATGGATTACGAAATCTCGGACAAGGATTTCCCTAAAATCGAAAAGAGAATACTGGAACTGGCGCGGGAGAAACAGACCTTTAAACGGAAAGAGGTTTCCAAAGCCGATGCCGAAGCCTTTTTCGGCAAAAAAGGCGATGAGTACAAACTAGAACTGATCAACGACCTTCGTGACGGGGAAATTTCGTTTTACGAAAGCGGTACCTTTACCGACCTTTGCCGCGGGCCACATATTCCGAATACCGGATTTATCAAAGCCGTTAAGCTTCTGAAAATTGCCGGGGCTTACTGGCGCGGCGATGAAAACAGAAAGCAGTTGACCCGTATTTACGGTATCACTTTCCCCAAGAAGAAAGAGTTGGACGAGTACCTGGCAATGCTTGAGGAGGCCAAAAAAAGAGACCACCGGCTGCTGGGCAAAGAGCTTGAGCTTTTTACTTTTTCGCAAAATGTAGGTCAGGGACTGCCATTATGGCTGCCCAAAGGTGCCGAACTGCGGGAACGCTTAGAGCGTTATCTGAAAAAGGTACAGCGGGAAGCCGGATACGAACCGGTTATCACACCGCACATCGGGAATGTGAACCTGTATAAGACTTCGGGACATTACGAAAAATACGGAAAAGAGTCGTTTAAACCCATAAAAACACCGGTGGAAGGCGAGGAATTTTTCCTGAAACCGATGAACTGCCCGCACCACTGCGAGATATACAAGTTTAAACCGCGGTCGTACAAAGACCTTCCGGTGCGTTATGCCGAATTCGGAACGGTTTACCGCTACGAGCAGAGCGGCGAGTTGCACGGCCTTACTAGGGTAAGGGGATTTACGCAGGATGATGCGCACATCTTCTGCACCCCCGATCAGATTAAAGATGAATTTAACGGGGTTATCGATATTATCGAACAGATATTCAATGCATTGGATTTTAAAGATGTATTGATTCAGATTTCGTTGCGCGACCCCGACAATCCCGAAAAATACATCGGCAGCGACGAAAACTGGGAGCGTGCCGAAACTGCCATTAAAGAGGTAGCCCGAGAGCGCGGATTGAATGCCGTTGTTGAATACGGCGAAGCGGCTTTTTACGGCCCCAAAATGGACTTTATGGTACGCGATGCATTGGGAAGAAAATGGCAGTTGGGAACCATTCAGGTTGACTACAACCTTCCCGAGCGTTTCGACCTGACATACATTGGTGCCGACAACGAAAAACACCGTCCCGTGATGATTCACAGGGCGCCATTCGGATCAATGGAGCGCTTTGTTGCCGTACTCATAGAGCATTGTGCGGGTAATTTCCCGCTGTGGCTGACACCCGATCAGGCAATTATACTGCCAATTAGTGAAAAATATCAGGATTATGCCGAAAAGGTATTACATTTGCTGAGAAAAAACGACATACGTGCCGAAATAGACGGACGGAGTGAAAAAACAGGAAGAAAGATACGAGATGCGGAGTTGAAGAAAATTCCGTACATGATTATTGTGGGAGAAAAAGAGGAGAAAGAGGGAACGCTGTCGGTACGTAAACATAAAGAAGGAGATTTAGGTACTTTTACACCTGAGGAGTTTATAGCGTTGATAGACAAAGAGTGTGAAGTACAATTATAGTTCAATAAAAGTTTAACTAAACGATAGGAGGAAAAACTATAGCACTTTACAGAGGAAAAAGGCGAGGAGGATACAGAAAGCCTGTTAAAAAAGAGGATCCGCACAGGATCAACGAGCACATTACCGCACCGGTGGTACGACTGGTGGGCGACAATGTGGAAACCGGTATTTACCAGCTTCGCGATGCTTTGAGAATAGCAGACGAACTGGAACTGGATCTGGTGGAAATTTCGCCAAAGGCCAATCCGCCTGTTTGTAAAATTATTGACTACAGAAAATTTCTGTACGACCAAAAGAAAAAACAGAAAGAGATTAAGGCTAAATCGGCTAAAATTGTTGTTAAGGAAATCAGGATGGGACCCAACACCGATGAACACGACTTCAACTTTAAGCTGAAACACGCCATTAACTTTCTGAAAGAGGGGGCAAAAGTAAAAGTGGATGTATTTTTTAAAGGACGTTCCATTATTTACAAAGACAAAGGAGAATATCTTTTGCTGAAATTTGCCCAGGAACTTGAGGAGTACGGAAAAGTTGAAAAATTGCCCGTTTTGGAAGGGAAGCGTATGATTATGATCATTGCTCCCAAAAAGTAATATTCGTTTAAATAATAACTAATCATTAAAATCATTTGAAGCAATGCCAAAAATGAAGACAAAATCCGGAGCCAAGAAACGGTTTGTGACGACGGGAACCGGAAAAATCAAAAGGAAACATGCGTATAAGAGTCATATTTTGACCAAAAAATCGAAAAAACGTAAACGTAACCTCGGTTACTTTACCATTATCGACAAAGCTGATGAGAAAAACATCAGACGCATGATTCGCAGTTAATTAAATTGATTGTTTAACTTTGCTATAGCTTGCAAAGACTCCCTGACGAAGGAGCGCTATAGTGGAAAAAAATTAAGAAAATGCCAAGATCAGTAAACGCAGTTGCCTCAAGGGCAAGGAGGAAAAAAATCCTCAAACGAGTGAAAGGCCAGTTTGGCCGCAGAAAGAATGTCTGGACGGTCGCAAAAAATGCTTATGAGAAAGGTGCTCAATACAGCTACCGCGACAGACGAACAAAAAAACGCAACTTCCGCGCGCTGTGGATTCAGCGTATTAACGCCGGTGCCAGATTGCACGGTATGTCGTATTCGGTTTTTATGGGCAAACTCCATGAAAAGAATATTAACCTGAGCCGTAAGGTTCTGGCCGACCTGGCAATGAATCATCCCGAAGCTTTTAAAGCCATTGTGGATGCAGTAAAATAAAACGGGTACCAGAATATTACTTTTGGGTAAAAAGCTCTGTTCCTCCGGGAATGGAGCTTTTTTTATGTATTATTTTTGATGTTTTATTTTTGATGTGGGATTTTGGATGTGAGATTTTGGATGTATTATATATGATTATCAGGAGGTGAACATATGTGGGATATCGGACACGAGATGCAGCCTTCCCGTCCGGAAATGGGGAGATAAAAACATAAAAACCCGGAAATAAGGAGAAATATTTTTTGTAAAAAACCTGCACCTATACTTGGAATGTTTAATTTTACCTCAAATTAACAAACGGACGGTTTATTATTATGGTGCAATACGGAAACAAACCGGAACACGAAGAGAAAAAAATAATGCGCGATTCCGACAAATTTGTCTTTATCCTGAGCATTGTGGTTTCCCTTGCTTTTTGGTTACTTATTAAACTTTCAGATAATTATTCCGAAAACTTTGATGTGGCTGTCCGGTATCAAAACATACCTGTTGACAAACAACTTACAAGCCTTATCGACAGTTCATTTACACTAACCCTGAATACATCGGGATACAATATACTGGAAACCATAATAAAAAAAAGACCCGGCCATCTGGTGATTGACCTGAATAAATGTAATCCTGAAAAGGTATCGGGAAATATTTATCAGATCAAAAAAAGTGACCTTGAGAACTTTATTGCAAGCCGCTGGGATTTAATGGAAAATGAAATAACCGTCAATAAAGAGAAGTTACGCTTTATTCTTGAGAAATCAAATAAAAAAACGGTAAACATAAAGGTTGTTACGAACCTTACCTTTTACGGTCAATTCGGATTATACGGATTACAGGTAAAACCTGAAAAAGTTACGGTTTACGGCCCGGCATCCATTCTTGATACCTTACAATCAATTTACACCAACCAAATTGAGGAAAAAAACCTGAACAGGGACAAAACCGTGGAAACAGGATTGCTCAACCCCTCCCCTGCCCTGCTGCGGATTGTCCCGCCCAAAGCAGAGGTGACACTTGACATTGAAAAATATACCGAATCGGTGGTTGAAACGGCAATTGACCTTTCGGACATTCCGCTCAATATTCGTACTTTTCCGTCGAAAGTAAAGGTACGTTTCCATATTGCACTGAAAGATTACAACCTTATCAACAACAACTCCTTTAAGGTGAAACCTGAAATAAAAGGTATTGACCTGAACAAGGTTGACCGTATCAGCCTTAAAATAGCCCGTAAACCGGCTTTTGTTTCCGGCATAAGAATAGAACCACCGGAGGTTGAGTTTTTAATTATTAAATAACCTGCCGAATGTTAAAAATAGGAATAACGGGAAACATAGGAAGCGGAAAATCAACGGTGTGCCGGATTTTTAAAAGCCTGCAAATACCTGTTTTTTATGCAGATATTGAGGCCCGGATGCTCTACTATGACGATGACATAGTAAAAGGTGTTGAGGCTCTTTTCGGCAAGTCGGTTTTTACCCAGGGCGAGGTGGACACAAAAAAGCTGGCTAAGGTTATTTTTTCAGATTCGAAGGCGTTGGAGAAAATCAACAAGCTGATGCATCCCGCCGTATTAAAAAGATATGAAATCTGGCTGGAAGCGCATAACCAGGCACCCTATACCCTGCACGAAGCAGCAGTGCTTTTTGAGCATAATCTGCAGCACCATTTTCATAAAACCATTTGTGTTACGGCGCCTGCCGAAATCAGACTTAAAAGGGTTTTGGCACGGGACAACACCACCGAAGAAGAGGTAAAAAAACGTATGGAAAAGCAATGGCCCGAAGAGAAGAAAGTGGCATTGGCGGATTATATCATTATTAACGACGGTAACCGTTTTTTAATCCCGCAGGTAATGGAGATACATTCTCTGTTGGTTAAAGAAAGTAACTTAAAAAGAAAAGAAAAGAAAAGAAAAGAATAAACAATGAATTTCGACCTTGAAATAACCACAAAACAGGTAGTTAACCTTGCCAGGGCAGCAGGGCATTTTATCAGCACTGAGATGAAAAAGATATCTGATAAAGATATTGAATACAAAGGAATTCACAACTTGGTAACCTATGTGGACAAAACCAGCGAGAAGATGCTTGTGGAAGAGCTCGGGAAGCTGGTGCCCCAGGCGGGTTTTATCGCTGAGGAGGACAGTTCGTTGCAGCGTGGCGAGCGCTTCAACTGGATTGTTGACCCTCTGGACGGAACCACCAACTTTATTCACGGCGTTCCGCTTTTTTCAATATCCATTGCACTCACCGACGGGGAAGAGACCATCATCGGGGTGGTGTATGAGGTAAATCTGAAAGAGGCTTTTTATGCATGGAAAGGATCGCCGTCTTTTTTAAACGGAAAACAGGTAACGGTAAGCAGCAAGAAAAGTTTAAACGACTCTCTTATTGCCACCGGATTCCCCTATTACGATTATTCGCTGCTCGACCCGTATTTAGAGGTGTTTAAAGATTTGATGAAAACCACTCAGGGAGTAAGAAGACTGGGCTCGGCAGCCGTCGATTTGGCATACGTTGCCTGTGGCCGCTACGATTTGTTTTACGAATACGGACTCAATCCCTGGGATGTGGCGGCAGGTGCTTTTGTCGTGCAGCAGGCAAGTGGAAAAATAACTACCTTTACGGGCACAAACGGTTATCTGTTCGGAAAGCAAATAGTGGCTTCCAACGAGTTGGTACACGAAGAGTTTCTAAATAAAATCGCTCATTGGTTTAAAGGGTATAATGAAGTTGTTTAAAGTTAACGTGATGACAATGAGTATAAAATATTGAAAACCAGAAAATGAATTCCATTGTTCCCCTCCTTGGAGGGGGAGGGGTGGGTTTATAAAAAAAGATATTCACTTTTCTGGTTTTCAATATTTTATAATTTATCAAATGTTTAGACTTTAAACAAGTTTAATTTGTAATTGGCAGCTATGGAAAAAAAAGTTATCATTGTAAAAAAAGACAGCCCGGGCAGGAGTATTTTAAAAGCCATTAGTTGGCGGCTTATTGCGTCGGGAGCAACATTTATTATCAGTTTCGTTATTTTCAGGAAATATACGGAAAAGACTTTTAATGAAATTTTGGAAACCGCATCGGTGATTACCTCATTCGATATTGTGGCCAAACTGATTTTGTATTATCTTCACGAACGGTTATGGACAAATATTTCGTGGGGTAAATACTGGCGGCGACGCGCCTGGAGAAAGCTGTACAGAAAACGTTATTCCATGTTTGATGAGAATGAAAAAGAAAAGGATGAGCAGGTTTAAACTTACTGTTTTTATGATACTGTTTTACGTTTCCGGTCTTTTTGCCGGAAATGGCGACAGTGCAACTGTAAGGGTGTTCCGTTTTGACATCGACAAGATGATTGCACCGCCTTCATGGCACACTGCCAAAAAAGCCGTTGAAGAAGCTGTCGGCAACCATTACGACCTGATTCTCATTAAAATGAACACATACGGAGGTACATTGAACGATGCTGACTCCATCAGAACAAAAATCCTTGACTGTCCCATACCCGTGTATGTTTTTATTGATAAAAATGCCGCTTCGGCGGGAGCATTGATATCAATAGCCTGCGACAGTATTTACATGGCTCCGGGTTCAAGTATCGGTGCTGCCACTGTGGTGGATCAAACCGGAAAGCCTTTGCCCGACAAATATCAGTCGTATATGCGGTCGTTGATGCGCTCGACGGCGGAAGTTAACGGCAGAAATCCGAAAATCGCCGAAGCTATGGTGGATCCGGAGGTTTACATTCCGGGAATCAGTGATTCGGGTAAAGTGCTGACTTTTACCCCTTCGGAAGCCGTTAAAAACGGGTATTGCGAAGCGGAACTCAAATCAATTCCTGATGTCTTGCATCATGTAGGAATTTATAACTACGAAATAACGGAACACCATGAGACATTTATAGATAAAATCATCGGTTTTCTTATCAATCCGGTTATCAGCGGTTTTTTGATTATGATTATCATGGGTGGAATATATTTTGAGTTGCAAACACCAGGTATCGGTTTTCCGCTGGCTGCCGCCGTTACTGCCGCCCTGCTCTATTTTGCACCGCTTTACCTTGAAGGGCTGGCTTCACATTGGGAAATATTGATTTTTGTGTTGGGGCTCATTCTTCTTGCCGTCGAAATATTCGCCATTCCAGGATTTGGAATAACGGGAATTATCGGTATCGTTTTTATGGTAACAGGTCTTACCCTGAGTATGGTCGAATCCACCGGTCCCGGTTTTTTCGACATTGATTTTACCGGACTTGTTCAGGCACTTTTTGTGGTAATTATATCTTTTACATTTTCGCTTATTCTCATTATCCGGATTGCCAATAAACTGTCGAAAACCGCTTCGTTTGCTTATATAGGGCTGCAAAAAACACAACAAAAAGAAGAAGGCTATACCTCTGCCAAAGAGAATTACAAAACAATGATGGGAAAAACGGGAATCAGTCTGACAAAATTAAGACCGGCCGGAAAAGTGGTAATTAATAACGAACGATATGATGCTGTTGCCGAAATAGGATTTATTGAAAAAGGAAAAACCGTTGAGGTGGTTGATTATCGCAATGCGCAACTTGTTGTGAGGGAAAAGGATGGGTGATGTGATATTTTGGATGTAATATTTTCGATGTTTTATTTTTGATGTGATATTTTTGATGTTTTATTTTTGATCAGCCAAAGGCAGACACGTGTGATATTTTTGAATTTCAGGAACAATGGAAAGGATAAAACTTATTAAAGGCGATATAACGAAACTGGAGGTTGATGCCATAGTAAATGCCGCAAACCGTACCTTGTTGGGGGGCGGCGGGGTGGACGGTGCCATACATCGTGCCGCAGGGCCCCAATTGTTGGAAGAATGCAAAACACTCAACGGATGCGATACCGGTTCGGCAAAAATAACCAAAGGATACCGGCTTCCGGCTAAATATGTGATTCACGCGGTGGGCCCGGTATGGAGGGGCGGAAATCATAATGAAGAGCAGCTTTTGGCAGGATGTTATACCACATCACTGCAACTGGCCAAAGAAAACAATTGCAAAACCGTTGCCTTCCCCAATATCTCTACCGGTGTGTATCGCTTCCCCAAGGAAAAAGCTGCCGTTATTGCCATCCATGCGGTGCGTGATTTTCTGAATCGGAACAATCTTCCCGAAACCGTTTACTTCGTATGTTTTGATAATGAAAATTATGAGATTTACGAACGGTTGCTGAAAGAAAAGAGTTTGATTACAAAAAGGAAATTACCGATTATTTAACAGAAAAATACAAATAAAAAATTATGAAAAAGACTTTACTATCGGTTGCAACCCTCATGGGAACAATCATTTCGGTTTATGCGCAACTTCCTACATCTTACGATTTACGGAACGTAAACGGAAACAATTATGTAACAAGTGTAAAAAGTCAACAGGGAGGTACCTGTTGGACACACGGTACTATGGCCGCCATTGAGGGGAATCTTCTGATGACAGGTAACTGGGCTGCGGCAGGAGAAACCGGTGAACCCAACCTTGCCGAGTACCATCTCGACTGGTGGAACGGCTTTAACAGTTATTTCAACCAGGATTTGGACCCGCCTTACAACAACGGCGAAGGATTGGAACCGCACTATGGCGGAGATTACCGGGTGGCAACTGCCTATCTTTCCCGCCTCGATGGTGCAGTACGGGATATTGACGGACAATCGTTTGACACACCACCCGACAGAAAAGACTCGGGATACCACTTTTATTATCCCGGGCAGGTGGAATGGTACACGGCAGGCAATGATTTGCAATACATTGATACTATAAAGACCAAAATCATGCAATACGGGGTAATGGCAACCTGCATGTGCTATAACAGCAGTTTTATTGACGGAAACTATAATCATTACCAGCCGCCGTCCAGCACCGAATTGCCCAACCACAGTGTTGCCATAATTGGTTGGGACGATAACCATGTAACCCAGGCACCGCAACCGGGAGCATGGCTTGTAAAAAACAGTTGGGGAACAGGTTGGGGTTTTGACGGTTATTTTTGGATTTCCTACTACGATAAATGGGCATGCCAAAGTCCCGAGATGGGCGCCGTATCATTTTACAATGTGGTACCGGTGCAATGGGATACAGCTTATTACCTTGATTATCACGGTTGGCGCGATACATTGGTACAGGTAAACGAAGCCTTCAACGCCTTTACCACCGCCCGTGACGAGGCTATAACCACCGTCAACTTTTTTACGGCTTCCGACAGTGTAACCTTCACCGTAAAGATTTACGACGACTTCGACGGAACATTTTTATCGGGATTACTGGACAGTGTTACCGGGTTTTATTTGCATACGGGACTGCATAGCGTTTTTCTGAACGATACGGTACATCTTGAAGAAGGCGATGACTTTTACGTGTACCTGCAGGTTTCGCGGGGAGGAATACCCTACGACCGTACATCTGAAGTTCCGGTACTGCTTGGTGCAAGAGGAAGAACCGTTGTACCGTCAACGGCCAACGAAGGGGAGAGCTACTTTTCGGATGAAGGAGCATGGCGCGACTTTTATACCTACGACGACGGTTCGGGATATATGCATACCGGCAATTTCTGTATAAAAGCCCTTGCAATTCATGACCCCGTTACAGGCGAACATTCAAGTAAAAAAGTCACTGAAAAAACGGAATTCAGGTTGAATCCCAATCCTGCTAAAGAATACTTCACGGTAAGTTATTCGCTTCCAAAGAATGCAATTGTACATCTATCCGTTTACAATTCAAACGGAGAGTTGGTCACCATTATTTCCGATGATTGGCAAAATGCAGGAATTCATAATACAAAAATAAACTGCAGCACCTGGAAATCGGGAATCTATTTGGTTAAATACAAGACAGATAACGACAATGAGGGGGTTGTAAAATTGATTAAAGAGTAATGGATTTAGCCACCAGTGCACGAATAATATTTATGCATTAGCGGCTTCTTTTATTCAAAAACCCTCGGTTATCATTCCCTGATATTATTCCCGGAGGGTTTAGAAAAAAATTTTTGTACCAAAACATTTCTTTTCTATTTTTGCAGCCGCTTTCGTACAAGAAAGCAAACCGGTCCAGTAGCTCAGCTGGATAGAGCAGCAGCCTTCTAAGCTGCGGGTCGTGGGTTCGAATCCCGCCTGGATCACGTAATAAGTTGATTATTCTGCGGTTACCTTTACAATAAGGGTAACCGCTTTTATTTTTCGGCAAATTTTTTAGATAACCTGGTAAGGTGAACTAAATTTATTCTGCTGTATCCTGCCTTTTCTCAGCCTCTTCTTCCGCAGGCTTCCTCTTTTTATAAAATTTGTAAAAAACCCAAACAAAACCCAGCAACAGGTGCAGCATCACAATTCCGAAAATAATATATGCAACGGTCATACTCATATCGGTATATTTTATTTTTCACCGGATTTTTGTTCCGGTTCAACAATTTCTTTCATTTTAACCAGTCCGTTTTTCATCATGGGTTTCATGCCCCCTTTAATCATCAGTCCCAGCCAGCGCCCGAATGGATATTTCAGGTTGTCTATTGTCAGCGACCAGGTAACACAGGTACTATCATTTGCAGGCTGAAAATTCCAGCTTCCCTTAACCGTTCCCTGAGGGCCGAAATCTATCTTTGTCTCAATATACCTGTAAGGCTCGCTTTTTACAATGGCGAGAGAGCCTTTACCCAGTTTTTGGCCTTTCCAACTATACCCTGCCCCTACCCCATTTGCAATATCATTGTATGTAATAACCGCTGTTGAGTCATCTGTAAATGGCGACCAGTTTTCCCAGTTTTTCAGTTCGTTCACCTGCCGAAAAGGAAGTTCAGGCACGGCTTTCATGCACTGATTTTGTGTTATTACGACCGTTCCCGGTAAGAAAAAGGGTATGGCCAGGAACAGGACAATGATAACAACAATGATTAATACGGTTAATTTAAGCGGTTTCATGGGTTCGTTACTTCAACAAATAATCTTTTTTCCAAAGTCTCAAAAATACTACATTTCTCTTACAAAAGTACGATACACTCTTTGCAGCATTTCGGTTACATTGACTCTTTGTGTACCGAGGTTGATGCGCATAAACCCTTCGCCGCCGGTACCGAACGTACTGCCCCGTGAAAACCCCGTTTTTGCCTCTTTTACAAGTTTTTCGTTTAATGCGTCATCATCAAGGCCGAAAGCACGAAAATCGACCCAGGCAAGATAGGTTGCCTCTTGTTGTGTCATTTTTATCTGCGGAATGTTTTCCTCGAAAAAACCGGAAACAAGGTCAAAATTTCCCCGAATGTATTGCATCAGTTGATCGAGCCATTCAGCACCGTGATTGTAGGCAGCAGTTGATGCTACATAACCGAACAGGTTGCCATGAACCAGATGCAGTGATTCCAGTTTTTCATCCATCTTTTTCCGAAGGTCATTATCGGGAATAATCATGGAAGAGGTGAACAATCCGGCCAGATTAAAGGTTTTGCTGGGGGCAATAAATGTAATTGTATTCCGGGCAATATCACCGGACAGAGCAGCGAGGGGCGTATGCTTAAATCCGGGCAAAATCAAATCGTTATGGATTTCGTCGGAAACCACAAGAACGTTGTGCCTGAGGCAGATGTCTGCCAAAGTGGAAAGCTCTTCCTTTGTCCAGCACCTGCCCACCGGATTGTGCGGACTGGATAGCAGGAGCATTTTTGCCCGGGCGGCCTGTTTTTCAAGCAAATCGAAATCCATTTCATAATGGCCGTTATTGTTAATCAGCTTGTTTTCAATCATTTTCCGCTTATTGTTTTTTACGGCATTAAAAAACGGGAAGTAAACGGGCGGTTGGACAATAATGCCGTCGCCGGGTTGGGTATATGTTTGTATTGCAAGATTGATGGCCGTAACAATACCGGGACTAAACCGTATCCATTGGGTTTTAACATCCCATTGATGTCTTTTTTGCAACCAGTTTTTTACGGCACGGTAGTAGGCAGCCGGACGAAAGGAATATCCGTAAACGGCATGTGCCGCTCTTTCAACTACCGCCTTTTTTACCTCTTGGGGTACTTCAAAATCCATATCGGCCACCCACATGGGAAGCACATCTTCGGTGCCGAAATAGGTTTTTCGGGCATCATACTTCACACTGTCGGTATTTTCCCTGGATATCTTTTTATCAAAATCGTATTTCATTAATAACTCTGTTTTTATATGGAGGTCAAAGATAAGGAATGACAATGGATGTGAGATTTTGGATGTAATATTTTTGATGTGGATTGGAGGAATTAATTGAAAATGAGCATTCAGCCTAAGGCAGACACGTAAGCAACGCTCGATCAGCCTTCGGCGGACACGTTTTCAATGAGCAAGTGGGGTGGGAAAACATAACATACACTATTCCTTGTAATTCAGAGGGCGCAAACAGGTAGGCCAAAGGGCCGGTGCGCCCGATGAATCTCCGAAATTATATATGTACCGTATGTTGAATTGGAAAAGAAGCACGAGGGGAGATTCTTCGGCATTCTATCCCACCTGGCCGGCCTGATGATGCCTCTGAATTGGGAGGGGGAGGGGGATTGATCAGCCTGCGGCAGACACGCTTAAATATGTATTATTTATGTAAGATATCCGATGTCAGATGTTAGAATTAAGAACGGAAGTTGCGGAAGGTATGGGCTCGCCCTGAAAGGGCGAAATATATGTAGCACCGTACGCAGCTTTGCGGAGTGCGGTGCGGAAAAAGGAAGGATTCAGGTTTTGGCGGGTTCTGAGTTAGCTGACAGGAAGGCCTGTTTGGAAAGGGGCTAACGAAGAATCTACAATGGATTTAATCACCTTTATGTTGATTTGAGGCAAAATGTTTATAATAAAATAAATGTGAGGGAGATTCCTCCCCGCCTTGAGCGGGTCGGAACATGACAAAACCGATAAAATATGTTTTCAACCTGACAGGAGCCTACCCTCAAATCAGCGTTCAGCCTGTCAGGTTAGTAAATGGGAAACAGCGGCAGGGATGGGAGCGGTAGCCCGCAGCCGGCAGGGCTTGTGAGGCTTGCGGCGAGGAGGCTGAGCGGTGAGCGAAGACCCCGCAGCCGCACATTAGCCGAACAGCACTGCCGGCGAGGACTACAAGCGGACAGCCCACCCGGCCGCCCAAATAAAAACAATTATAATTAACCCCCTATTTTTAACCATTCTTACGATTGTAAATCACCATTTTGATTATTTTTGCTGAGGTTATAAATTGATATAAATTAAAACAATAAAGCAATGTATAAAAATCTTGAAAGCGTGCCGAAGGCATATAACGAGCCGGTAAAAGAGTACCGTCCCGGGTCACCGGAAAGAGCCGAACTGAAGGCTGTGATAAAACAAATGAAATCGGAAGAGATTGAAATTCCCATGGTGATTGGCGGTGAGCGGATTACTACCGGCGAGAAGGTGGCCATTCACCCGCCGCACGAGTTGAAACATACGCTGGGTTATTACCACAAAGGGGGTGCCGAGCATGTGCAGATGGCCATTGACGCAGCCCTGAAAGCCCGTGAAAAGTGGCAACATATGCCTTGGGAAGAGCGTGCCGCCATCTTTTTGCGTGCCGCCGACCTGCTTAGCGGTCCTTACCGTGCAAAGATTAATGCGGCAACCATGCTTTGCCAGTCGAAAACCGTTTTTCAGGCCGAAATAGATGCCGCCTGTGAGCTGGCTGACTTTTTCCGTTTTAATGTTCAGTATATGACTGAAATTTACGCACAGCAACCCGATTCGGCAAAAGGCACCTGGAACAGACTTGAGTACCGCCCGTTGGAAGGGTTTGTGTATGCACTGACGCCTTTCAACTTTACCAGTATTGCCGGAAACCTTCCCTCGGCTCCGGCATTGATGGGAAATGTGGTGGTATGGAAATGTTCCAACACTCAGGTTTACTCAGCCAAAGTAATCATGGACATTTTTGAAGAGGCCGGCCTGCCCGACGGTGTTATCAACCTTGTTTTTGTTTCGGGACCCGTTGCCGGAAAAGTAGTTATGGAACACCCCGATTTTGCAGGATTCCACTTTACCGGTTCAACCGGCGTGTTCCAGTATATCTGGAAAACCATCGGTGCCAATATTTCCAAATACAAAACCTATCCGCGCATTGTGGGTGAAACCGGCGGAAAAGACTTTGTATTTGTACACAAAACCGCTGATGTGGACGCAGTGGTTACCGCACTGGTACGAGGCGCCTTCGAGTTTCAGGGGCAAAAATGTTCGGCGGCATCGCGTGCCTATATCCCCGATGTATTGTGGGATGAGATTAAAACAAAGCTGGTGGATGAGGTGAAAAGCATAAAAATGGGAAGTCCCGAAGATTTTACCAACTTTATGACCGCCGTAATCGACGAAGCGTCTTTCGACAAACTTTCCACGTTTATCGACAAAGCCAAAGAGGACGAAGAGGCAGAGATTATTGTGGGCGGCGAATACGACAAATCGGAAGGTTATTTTATAAAACCGACGGTTATTGTTACCACCGATCCGCATTACGTAACTATGGAAGAGGAGCTTTTCGGTCCGGTACTTACCATTTACGTTTACGAAGCTGAAAAATGGGAAGAAACGCTTGACGTGCTTGACAACACCTCGCCTTACGGCTTAACCGGTGCCATTTTCGGTCTCGACCGTTACTTTATAAATGAAGCTACCCGCAAGCTGACGCACGCAGCAGGAAACTTCTACATTAACGACAAACCCACTGGCGCAGTGGTAGGACAACAGCCATTCGGCGGTTCGCGCGCTTCGGGAACCAACGACAAAGCGGGCTCGAGCCTGAATCTGATTCGCTGGGTAAGCCCGCGTACCATCAAAGAGACATTTGTTCCGCCCAAAGATTACCGGTATCCTTTTATGGAGGCGGAATAACATAATATTTGAAAATTGCTACCGGAAAAAAGGCCCTGTTTCATTTTTGGAATGGGGCTTTTTTGATGTGATATGTTTGATGTATTATTTTTGATGTGGGATTTTGGATGTAATATTTTGGATGTAGTATTTTGGATGTAGTATTTTGGATGTGATATTTTGGATGTGATATTTTGGATATAGTATTTATGATGTAAAAATGTTAAAAAATACTTTTTTCTTTGTTCTTTTATCTTTTTTCTTTCTCCCTGACTGAAGAGCTTGATATAAAATTTGTTACAGGATTAGAAATAAGGGCTTTTGTGCGCGTACTATTTCCTGCTGTCCAGTCCCAAAATGTGGCGTCGTTTGTTGTTAATGATATACTTCTTCCGCACTGTTGTATATTTGGGAGCGGCAGGATTGATGCCGGCTGTTCTTCCGGGAGCCGTAGTATTCCTGGAGCACGACGACAACCCCGACAAAAGCGGTAAAACCACAAAAAGAACAAGAAGTATTTGAAACAACCTTTTCATTTTTTCCATATTAATTATGCGGGTGTAAAAGTAGCAATAATTTTTTTATC
>JALVZH010000026.1 GCA_027022105.1 Bacteroidales bacterium
AAATGTTTCATTAACGGATTTCAGGAAAAATGATGCATCCGACGAGCCTCCGCCCAGTCCGCTGCCTGCCGGAATGTTTTTCAACAGGTGAATTTCAACGGGGGGAATTCCATACGTATTGTGCAAATAGCGCCAGGCAGTTTCTAAAATATTATTTTTCAAAAGCCTCGCTTTTTCCGGGGTTCCGTATATTTTTAATGAAAATGATTTTGACACCTTCCACTCCAAAACATCATTTATCGCAATGGGATAGAAAACGGATTCAATGTTGTGGTACCCGTCATCCCTTTCAGAACCTACATGCAGCCCGATATTGATTTTACCATTGGAAAACAAAGGCGCCTGTATTTCAGAGGAATACTTAATATGCACAGCGTTTAACGATTGAAAAGACAATATTAATCTATTTTGTAATTAAATTAATCAATTAATGAAACAAATATTCTTGCCCGAAAGAAAAAAACGGGTATCTTTGTGAAAATTTTAACAAGAAATAAAAAATGACTGAAATAAAGCGTTTGGACGATATGTTCGAGGCTCTGAAATCGCAGAGCAAAAAGAGGCTGGTAGCAGCTTATGCAAACGATGCACACACCATTGGAGCAGTGGGGAAAGCCGTGGAAACGGGAATTGTTGAAGCCACACTCGTGGGTGATAAAACAACCATTGAATCGGTTGCCAAAGAAGAAGGGGTTGATGTCTCTTTGTTCAGGATTGTTCATGAGTCCGATGAGATGAAAGCGGCATTTAAAGCCGTTGCTTTGATAAACGAGGGAGAGGGCGACCTGTTAATGAAGGGGCTGGTGAGCACGGATAAGTACATGCGTGCTATTTTGAACAAAGAAAACGGGCTGATGAATCCCGGTGCAATCCTGAGCCATGTTACGGTAATGGAAAATGCCAATTACCATAAATTGTTAATAGTTGGAGATGTGGCCATTATTCCTTTGCCCGAGTTAAAAGAAAAAATTGCCATTACCAATTACCTTATATCGGTAGCCCATGCGCTTGGTATTGAGCGCCCCAAAGTAGCGTTGATAGCTGCCACCGAGCAGGTTTCACCCAAAATGCAGGCCTGTGTCGATGCCGCACTGATAGCAAAAATGGCCGACCGCGGACAAATTAAAGGAGCTGCGGTGGACGGCCCGCTGGCACTGGATGTGGCCATCGACGAGGAGAGTGCCCGGATTAAAAAGCTTAACAGCGAAGTGGCCGGTGATGCCGATTGCATTGTTTTCCCCAATATCGAATCGGGAAATGTG
Organism: Bacteroidales bacterium; assembly: GCA_027022105.1. Lineage (GTDB taxonomy): Bacteria > Bacteroidota > Bacteroidia > Bacteroidales > F082 > Sulfidibacterium. The sequence continues at coordinate 1,263 of JALVZH010000026.1, forward strand.
TTTTATAAAGCCAATACAAAACTGGCAAAGGGTGAGCAGGGAGCCATAGTGGTTGGAGCACGGGTTCCTGCGGTATTATCGTCGAGAGGCGACAGTATAAAAACAAAATTATATTCCATAGCTTTGGCTGCTTTGTCGGCAAAGGCCTGATGTAAAACAAAAAAATGAGTCAGGACGACATAAGAATATTGGTAATCAATCCGGGGTCAACCTCAACAAAAATTGGTGTTTTTATTAATACCAATCCCGTTTTTGTGAAAACCATCAACCACAAAACCGAAGAACTGGAAAAATATGATGTGATTACCGAGCAGTTTGCTTTCCGCAAAGAACTTATTCTGAAACATCTGAAAGATGCAGGTATTCGTCTCGATTTGGTGCGTGTGGTTATGGGCAGGGGAGGATTGCTGAAACCGGTAAAGTCGGGTGTTATTGCTGTAAATGATAAAATGCTCGACGACCTGAGAAACTGTAAATACGGAGAGCATGCAAGTAACCTCGGAGGACTCATTGCCTGGGATATCGCCCGTTCTTTGCCCGATGCCAAAGCTTATATTGCCAATCCTGTTGTTGTTGATGAACTGGAAAATCTGGCGCGTTATTCCGGACATCCCCTGTTGCCGCGGAAATCCATTTTTCATGCCCTGAATCAAAAAGCGGTTGCCCGCCAGCATGCCAAATCCATCATGCGTAAATATGAAGATTTGAATCTGATTGTGGTACATCTCGGTGGAGGTATTACGGTAGGAGCACACAAAAAAGGCAGGGTAGTGGATGTGAACCAGGGCTTGGACGGCGACGGCCCTTTTTCACCCGAAAGAACAGGAACATTACCCGTAGGCGATTTGGCCAAACTCTGTTTTAGCGGCAAATACACACTGAAACAGGTGAGGAAAATGATTAAAGGCGAAGGAGGACTTGTGGCTTATCTCGGTACAAACAGCGCCTATGAAGTAGAACAACGGGCCGCTGCCGGTGATGAAAAAGCCAAAGAAGTATATGACGCCATGGCCTATCAGGTAGCCAAAGAGATAGGCGCTATGGCTACGGTTCTCGAGTTTCTGGTTGACGGAATTTTGATTACCGGAGGTATTGCGCACGATAAATATTTTGTCAATCAGATTATTCATTATGTTCATCGCGTGGCACCCATTCATGTTTATCCCGGCGAGGATGAATTGAAAGCTTTGGCAATGAATGGATTAAGGGTAGTTAAAGGTGAGGCGGAAGTAATGGAATACAGTTAAAAAAAAGTTATTTTCTCATTTTGCAACATAAGAAAGCCTACCTTTGTCTTTTGACAGAAAATTAATTTTAAATAATTATTACACCATGAAAAAAGTTACAATTTTTTCACTTATTACCCTTGCGGTGGTGGTAATTACCATTGGAACCGTAATAAGTGACAATCAATTAAGCGAACGTGAGAAAAAAGCGCAGATTGATACCCGTATTGACAATATGGGATACTGGATGGATCTGGCTGAAAAGGGGCTTGTTCCCTATAATCCGAATATACAGGCTGCACCTGCCGTATATAAAGGAAGCGCTTTGAATGCACGGCTTTCGCCAACCACAAACTCACCCGATGTTGCGGTTACAAACCAGCCTTCCACACAGAGTGAGAACAGTATTTTTATTGACCCGCGGTCGGAGGATACCGCTTTAAACTCCAATAACTCAACACCCCAAAACGGCGGGTCGGTGTATGGTGCCGACGACCTTTATACTTTTGATATAGGAGAAACCTGGGGCGGTTCTATTTTCGGTGCAGGCGGCAACAACAGTGGTGACCCTGCCGCCGGAATCGATTTGCAGGGTCGCTGGTATGTGAATTATATTTCCAATGGCGGCGGACAGGGTTTGTCTTATTCCGACGACCATGGTCAAAACTGGACCAGGGTTACCATTCAAACCGGCAGTACCGATAAAAACCATATGTGGATAGACAATAAAGCGGACAGCCCGTACGAGGGCAATATTTATGTGGCCTGGATGCAAAACAGCCAAACCATGGTTAAGACTTCTACCGACAGAGGACAAACATGGGGCAGTTCTTTTAATATCAGCTCTACGGTAAATGCAGGCAGTCACAATCAGGGAGTAAATCTGGCCACCGGCCCCAACGGGGAAGCCTATGCTGTCTGGGCCATATACGACAGCTGGCCGGCTGACGAGAAAGCCATCGGATTTTCAAAATCGTTGGATGGCGGTGCAAGCTGGGCCAACGGCGTTCGTATTATCAACAACATCAGAGGTATCCGTAATACCGGAGTTCCGCAAAATATGCGTGTAAACTCTTTCCCCTCAATGGCTGTGGATGTGGGCGACGGCCCTTACAGCGGAACCATTTACGTAACTTGGTGTAATGTGGGAGTTCCCGGACAGAATACGGGTAACGACAGGGATGTTTACCTGATTAAATCTACTGATAACGGTGATACCTGGTCTTCCCCCATCAGGGTAAACCAGGATCCCATAGGACAGGGTAAAGCGCATTACCTGCCATGGATTGCCGTTGACCCTTCAAACGGAATTGTAAGTATCATTTTTTATGACAACCGCGATGTGAACAGCAATCAGGCTGAAGCATGGGTGGCCACTTCCAACAACGGCGGCGTAACCTGGGACGATTTCAGGGTGAGCGACGTTTCATTCACACCCCAACCTATTCCGGGACTGGCGTCGGGATACTTTGGCGATTACATCAGTATTGCAGCACTCAACGGTAAGGTGTATCCTACCTGGACAGACAACCGCACAGGAACAGCAATGACCTATGTTTCCGTTTTTGAAACCGTTGATGTGCAAAATCCCGTCGGTTTAACGGCAGATGTTGATCAGGAAACCGGTTTGTGTACCCTCAACTGGCAATTCCCCAATCAGGGAACAGGATTTGAGTATTTTAAAATTTACAGAAACGGGGTTCAAATAGATACCACAACCCAACTGACCTATGAAGATCAGTTGCCCGAATACGGATATTATGATTACCAGGTAACGGCATATTTCGGAGGAAACAATGAGTCATTGCCGACATCAGCGTCCACTCAATGGGGAACATCAACCATAGTAACCGATCCCGGGAGCTTTGTTGCAAATGTCTATATCAACGACTCGGTTATTCAGATGTTGAAGATTAAGAATACCGGTGTTTTGGATTTAACCTATTCGCTTTCGCCTTTCTTCGGTATGAATATGATGCCTCAGGGTTATGAAAATGCCCGCGGCGGAGGTTTTGAATACATCCATAAGGTGACCGTGGGAGATGATTTCGAAAACAGCTCGGCTTATGAAGGTTACGGTGATTTTACCGCCATGAATGTGTATCTCGAATCGGGAAGGTCTTATCCCGTAACCGTGGTAAACGGAACCCCCATCAGTGGTGACCGCTGTGCCGTTTGGGTTGACTGGAACCAAAACGGTAAATTTGACGAAGAGCCCGTATTGCTTAAAGGTGATGATAACGGTGCTGTTTTCAAAGGCTCTCTTTATGTTAAAAAAGGAACTCCCCAAGGATTAACACGGATGCGTGTAAGGCTGACAGGACCCGACGAGATGCTTTCGGCCTATGGCAATACCGAATACGGTGAAGCGGAAGATTATTCGTTGTACATTGCCGA
>JALVZH010000027.1 GCA_027022105.1 Bacteroidales bacterium
TTGCAATGCTATGACACAAAAAGGTTATTTCATTTTCAATATTTTTCAACCTGTCAGGAACAAGGCTACCTGACAGGTTACAGTAAAGCAATTTTTTCAACCTGTCAGGAACGAGGCTGCCTGACAGGTTATGCATCAATACACATTAAACCGTTTGCCAAAGGTATAGCTGAGGTATATGGAAGGATATACAATGCCGTTCTTTTGCCCCGACATAATTTTGGGGCCGGTTGGAACTATATCAATAATTCCGCCCGCTTCAAGGGCCTTAATTTTCGTATCCCTTTTACCGAATTCGAAATTCAGTCCCAACTTCACATAAATACCGGGATGAAGTTTTATTTCATCCAGTCCTTTTGTAAAAGGTGCTCTTCCGTAAATATCGTCCCACGATTGCTGCGAAGGATCGAACTTCTCGGTTTTTATCTCATAATCGTAATAACCGGGGCTGACTTCATAAAAATAAAGCACATACAGATAATAAGGCTTTGTAATACCGAGCGTTGCCCCGAAACCGTAATGAAACCGCACCTCTACCCCACCCCAGTAAGGTTTGTCGTTAAGCAGTTTTTTCCAGGCGATTCCTCCCCTGAGGAAAAAAAGATCATTTAATTTTCCGTAAACATATCTGCGGGCATTAGCAAAATAGGGATTCAGAAGCTTTTTCTGTTTGTAAGACGACATATAAACCCCTTCGATTTCCCAGAGGCGGGTCATAAAGATCGAGGTTCTTTTGCCGCTTCGGTAATTAAACCCCATACCGAGGTTATGCGCTACAATACCAAAGGTATGCATTCGGTTGTATAAAATCAGATTTTCGGTTGAATCAACAGGTTCGGTATCGAACTGACACCGGCCGGAAAACCAAATGGCAGAAAAGAAAAAAAGTAATAATATTTTATAAGAAATCTTCATATACAATTCCTGTTACATCACCGGCCGAATTGTATATTACAAAGAATGTGCCGGGGAAGGCAGCTTATTAGTATTTTATCTCTTTTTGATATTTATAACTTTCGCCGTATGCAGCACATTTATTTGATGACTTACAAGAACTTAGAGTCATTACCACAAAAACAACCACCGATATAACAATTACAATTTTTTTCATAACTTTACCAAAGAATTATTTTGTTTTGCTATCGCAAAGAAAAGCAGAATTTTAATAAATAACAAACAATTTAAAAGATTATTATACATAAGACCAAAATAGCATGAGTGAAGTTGCACCTGCAATAGAAGAAAGTTGGGGGCTTGCATTGGCAGATGCCTTTCAGACAGAGAGTTTTAAAAAACTGAAAGAGTTCTTAACCGAGGACATTAAAAAATATACGGTTTATCCTCCCGGAAAACTGATGTTCAACGCCTTTAATCTTACTCCGCTTACTGCCGTAAAGGTAGTTATTATCGGGCAGGATCCGTACCACGGAGCAGGACAGGCACACGGTTTGTCGTTTTCGGTCCCCGACGGTATTGCCATACCACCGTCGTTAAAAAACATATATAAAGAGTTACACGACGATTTGGGCATTCCCATTCCCAAAACAGGGAATCTGGAAAAGTGGGCAAGACAAGGTGTTTTGTTATTAAACGCTACCCTGAGTGTTCGTGCAGGTATGGCCGGGTCACATCAGGGAAAAGGTTGGGAAGAGTTTACCGATGCTGCCATCAAAGCTGTTTCGGAATTGCGTGCGGGAATTGTTTTTTTGTTGTGGGGACGGTTTGCTCAGGCCAAGGAGACGCTAATTGACACGTCAAAACATTATGTTCTGAAAGCGGCACACCCCTCCCCTTTTTCAGCTCATAACGGATTTTTCGGATGCCGGCACTTCTCCAAAACCAATGCAATTCTTCGCCAAAACGGAATGGAAGAGATTGACTGGAACCCGGAATAAGAAACATACCAAAGCAAACAGAAAAACTTCATTTTAAAACTACGCATAACTTTTTATAATATCTTTACCAAACATTAACGAATTAACCTTAATTATTTAAAATATCATGTATTATGAAACGAATTATTATTTTATCATTTTTTCTGTTTTCATTTCCCTTTTTTAGCAATGCCCAGGTTGAAATTGCCCCGTTTGCGGGATATATGTTTGGAGGAAGCGTTAATTTCATTCAGGGAAATTTAAAACTCAGAGACAATGCAAACTATGGTGTTTCTCTTATCATTCCCAAAATAAAATTCGGTACCGACTTGGAGATCAATTATACACGCATGGATGGTTCGGCTTATTTCAGATCGTATAGCCCCGACTATAATGACAGGGATTTTACACTAAGCACAAATTATTTTCAAATCGGAGTTTTAAAAAGTTTAACCAACGACGATAAAGTTCAACCATTCGGGTCATTTTCTCTGGGAGCAACACTTTACAGTCCCAAAGAACCCGATTTATACGACACATGGAGGTTCTCAATAACTGCAGGGCTGGGTGCCAAAGTTTTCTTTACCGATAAAGTCGGACTTATCTTGCGGGGAAGAATAATGATGCCCATGTATTTTAACGGTGTAGGAGGCTGGTGTGGTATTTCCACGGGTGGTTCTGGTTGCGGTTTGGGACTGAGCAGTACAGCAGTAGCATTACAGGGCGACCTGACTGCCGGATTGATATTCAGGCTTGGAAATTAATTTACAAAAATGCTTTTGCGTCTCTTCTTTTTCCCGCAAAAGATTAAAACAAAGACTACTTGTCAGTTTTAAAAAAAGAAATAACCTTTTCCGAAATAAAGTCAACCAGCTCCAGAGGCAACTCATAGAAAAAGGGGAGCCGCAGTAGCATTTTGGAATACCTGACAGCATTGGGCAATTCCCTGCCGTCGTGACGGTTCTTATAAAATGGGCTTAAATGCAAGGGCAGGTAATGAAATACCGAATGCACATAATTCTCATTCAGGAACCTCAGCATTTTGTCGCGTTGCTCTTTGTTTTTTAAAAGAAGATAAAACATATGGCCGTTGTTTTCGGCATAATCCGGAATATAGGGCAGTTTGACCAAACCTTTCTGCTCCAAAGGTTTCAGATTGTCGTAATAACGTTCAAAAATCTTTTTCCGTTTGCTCTGTATTTCGTCAATTATCTGCAATTGGGCATACAACACTCCTGCAATCATATCGGAAGGCAGAAAGGATGCCCCCACATCAACCCATTCATATTTTTCCACTTCGCCCCTGGCAAAAGCGGCACGGTTTGTCCCTTTTTCCCAGACAATTTCCGCCCTCGGGATGTATTTTTCATTATTTACCACCAGCATACCCCCCTCGCCGGCACTTACATTTTTTGTTTCGTGAAACGAAAAAGCTGCAAAGTCGCCGAAACTCCCCAACGGTTTGCCTTTGTAATGAGAATCGATGGCATGGGCCGTATCTTCAATTAATATAAGATTGTATTTCCGGGCTAATTCTACCGCTTTGTCCATATCTTGTGCAACCCCGCCGTAATGCATCACCACCAGCACTTTTGTTCTCGGGGTAATCAGTTCTTCAACCGCATTGAGGTCCATATTGGGATGATCCGGACAGCTATCGGCAAACAAAATTCTGGCTCCTTTCAAAAGAAAGGGATTGGCAGTGGAAACAAAGGTAAACGAGGGCATAATCACCTCATCGCCAGGCTGAATATCCATAAGCATCACCGCCATTTCAAATGCGTCGGTACAGGAAGTGGTAAGGAATGTTTTTTTAAAACCGTAACGCGTTTCAAAAAACCGGTGACATAGTTGTGTATAAATTCCATTCCCCGATAAATGCCCTTTGTATGCCGCATTTACAATATTTTGTATCTCTCCCCCGGCGAAATAGGGTTTATTAAACGGTATCTTTATCAAAGCTATCTTTTTTAAGAGGTCAAAAATAGCTATTTCTTTAAAGCCAATTAATAAACAGGGTCATATTTCATATGGTCGAATAAGCCGGACATGGCACCGCCGACGAATGCAACTATTACCAAAGCGGAAACAATAATCGAGATAAGAATCAACACGGCATTAATAACAAAATAGGTGGAAATTTTACTCTGCGCTTCAATTAAACCGAATTTATTGCCGCTCTCGTACGCCGTTTCAATTTTTCCGCCGGCACCGTAAATAATTATTCCTATCCAAATCATCAACCAGGCATAAAGCAAACCGACTATGGATAACGCCGAAAAAACCCCCAGCACAATGTTAACGATTCCGTAAAATTTCAACCAGCCTTTGTTTTTGTACAACGGATATGCAACTTCTCTGATTATCTGTTCTTCTTTTTGTTCGCTTTCATATTCCATTTCGTAAATTTTTTAAAAGGTTAGCACAAGAATCTGTTTTAAAAAACAGGGTATAAAGTTGCAAATTTTTCTCATGCAAAAGCGGAGTGCACCAAAGAATGTTAAAAAAAATTACCCCGCCCCTCGTTTTATCGCATAAGTTGCCGTAATTTTGCATTGCATCAAACGGTTGGCCTCCAAATGAAAAAGATATTGACAAATAAGTATTTTATTGCTCTTGCGGTTTTTTTCGCTCTGCTTCTGTTTTCCAAAAGCAGCGGAATTTTCAGGTTAATAAGCCAGTTTAAAGAGATAAAACAGTTGAAGGAGCAAAAAAGTTATTACGACAAAGAGATAGAGAACACAAAAAAACTCATCAAATCGTTGGAATACGACACCGCCGTTTTGGAAAAATATGCCCGTGAAAAATATTTTATGAAAAAGGACAACGAAGATGTTTTTGTTATCATAAGAGACGATAACCGGAATAAAGAAAAATAAACACCAATTATAAGCAATCTGCACATGTCCGACATCGACATTTTTTTTTCGGTAACACAATTCTCACAAAGTGAAGAAAAAATTGAGGCCGGTATTATTCTCAAT